>BTQV01000100.1:0-5633 GCA_036986055.1 Thermodesulfobacteriota bacterium | reverse complement strand
GACGAGGTGATAATGCCTTCCTATACCTTTGTCTCCACGGCGACGGCTTTTGTGCTCCGCGGGGGCGTGCCCGTATTCGTCGATATCCGCGGCGACACGCTCAACATGGACGAGACCGCCATTGAGGCGGCGATAACGGCGCGCACAAAGGCCATCGTCCCCGTACATTACGGAGGAGTTGGCTGCGAGATGGACGCCATAATGGATATAGCCGAAAGCCACGGCCTTCTGGTCATAGAGGACGCGGCCCAGGCCATCTTGTGCAAACACAGGGGCCGGTCCCTGGGTTCCATAGGCCATATGGCCGCCTACAGTTTCCACGAAACAAAAAACGTCATGTCCGGTGAGGGGGGCGCTCTCCTCGTAAATGACGAGCGTTTCATGGAGCGCGCCGACATAATAAGGGAGAAAGGGACGAACAGGACACAATTCTTCCGCGGCGAGGTGGATAAGTACACATGGGTGGACATAGGTTCTTCATACCTGCCAAGCGATATCCTCGCCGCCTTCCTCTGGGCGCAGTTCCAGGAGGCGGACGAAATAACGGAGAGGCGCTTAAGGGTCTGGGGGCTTTACCACCGCGAACTTGCCGCCCTTGAAGACGCGGGGGTCATCCGCCGCCCGGTAGTACCACGGGAATGCCTCCACAACGCCCACATGTATTACATCCTTGTAAAGGACCTTGAAACAAGGTCCTCTCTCCTTGCTCATCTCAAGTCCTCGGGCATAGGCGCGGTCTTCCACTACGTGCCGCTCCATAGCTCCCCCGCCGGAGTAAGATACGGAAGGGCCGGGGGGGGATTGACGGTTACAGTGAATATGAGCGAGAGGGTCGTGCGGTTGCCGCTCTGGGTCGGCCTCGATAAAAAGAGTGTTTCTTACGTTGCGTCAAGCATCTCGGAATTTTTTAAAAAGGGCGCTTGAGCCCGGTCGCAAGTTATGACGGCCCGGGTTTATCCCCGCGTCCTCCGTAGTGCAACCCCCGCCCGCGCCCCCGCCTTAAAACCCCTTCACGCCGCGGTCAAAAACCATTGACACCGGGGAAAATAAGGTCTTATTATAATGTAACGGCTCATACGGGTTAACCCTCATAAAAAGACAAATAACGAATGGAGAACCGGGATAAAGGCGGACGTCGCTTGAAAAAAGTCCTCCTCGTCCTGTTAGCCTTTTCCGCTCTTATCGCCGCGGCCGTTATTGTTTTTTTATTCCTCTTCATCAAAAGCCAGTCCTTCGTGCCCTTCGCTGAAAGGGTCCTCTCAAAAAACATTGGAAAAGAAGTACGCATCGGCTCAATTGCCCTTAACGGCAATGTTGTCACCATAACAAACATTTCCATAAAGGAAGGAAACTCTCCTCTTGTAACCGTGGCGCGTGCGGATGTGGGTTTTAGTCTTTTCGGACTTATGGGACGAAGACTTGATAGGGTATCCATAAAAAGACCTGAAATTTTTTTACGGCCCGGCAAGTCCGGAAGCGCTAAAGTACGATCAGGGCCGCGCCGAATGCCCGTCTTTTTCAAACAAATCACAATAGAGGACGGGACCATCGTCATAAGTCCCGACAAGAAAAAATCCCTCACCGTCGGTCCCGTAAATATTTCTCTCGATGCCTCATCCAGAAAAAAGGCCGCGCTCCGTGGCGACATATTTTTGCCCCTCCTCGACTCAAGGGTCTCTTTAAGCGCAGTGCTCGACATGGAGCGGTTAACCGTTGACCGGGGCCATGTCGATGTCTCCACTATAGAGCTTAAAAAACTGACGGCAAAAGGCCTGACCTTATTCAAGGACACGCGGATAAGGGGCGCTGTAAAGGCGGGCCTTGAGGTGAGAAAAAAAGACGGCCTTATTGAGGTGGAATTAAAAACCCTCTTCAAGGGCCTCGGGGTGGGACAAGGTAAAATACCCGGCAACGCCTCGGGGCAACTAAAAGCCCTCTTCAAATTCCCCGTGAATTTCAATAGAGTGGACGGGGGCATCACTCTCGAAGTCAAAGCGCGGCGCGGTGGTCCCGGGCGCCTTAACGCGGCCTTAAAGGGCAGTTATATCTTCAAGGGCCGCGAGCTGGTGATTAAAGAGGTAGTGCTCGCCTCGCCTCTCCTCGGCGGCATCAGTATGGAAGGGACATTTCGTGAATTTCTTTCACGTAACATGAGCGTCTCGGCCGGCTTAAGTGCTGACGTCCTCTCCCTTTCAGGCATTGACACCTCCGTCCTTACCCCCATGTCCCTGGTCCCGGAAGGCATGAAATTCGCCGGCACGTTGAAGGGAAAGGCCTCGGTAAAGGGGTCGCTCTCAAAAGGGCTTAATTGGCAATCGAACTTTACGTTCACCGGCCTTTCCATAATGAACAAATTTTTCGGCGTTGACCTGAAAGACCGCCCCCTTGTGCTCTCGGGAAGGGGCGGATACAACCACGGTGATGAAACCCTGAAGATAGACCTTTTAAAGGCGCGTATCCGGGGGCTCGGCTCGGCTCGGCTCAAAGGGTCCTTTAAAAAAATATTATCCGGCAAGCCTGAGACGGATGTGAAAATAGAGACAACAAGGATACCCCTTAACCCGCTAAAGGCCCTCGTCTCCGGCAACGTGTCGGATGCGCTCAGGGGTCTGGATGTACAGGGGTCAATGGGGCTGGGACTCGTAATAAAAAGCGGCCCCACCTTGTCCGTTGTCAGCGGCGCCCTCATCATTAAGGGTAAGAGGTTCAGGAGCGAGGCCGTGGAGGCAAAAGACTTTGAACTACTGGTACCGATAGACCTCCGGGGCTCAATACTCAGGGCTGAAAATTTCAGCTTCAAGGCCGGTAACGCGTCCGTTAAAAGGGACGGCAAAAAAATCCACCAGGCTAAAAACCCGTTCTTCAAGGGGACGCTCAAAGGCGACCTCGGCAAAAGGCTCTTCAAGATAAGAAAACTTTCCTTTAAGGCTGGCCCCGTCATGGGCGGGGCCGAAAAAATCTCCCTTGACCTTAACGACCCCATAAGGGCAAGCGCCGAGGTGGAACTTCCGGGCCTCGATACGGAGAGGTTGTGGCCCGAACTGATGAAGCACCTGAACAAGGGCACCGGCATTGAGGCGAAAGGCGCTTTGGACATACGCTCCACGTTAAAGGCCGTCTTTTTTGAAAAGTCCCGCGGGCGTGTAAACGGTAATATCCGAATGCGTCTCAAGGACGGCGCCTTTTCAACGCCCGATGGCAACGCGGCAGGTGACGGGTTTAATATAGGGGCGGCCGGAGACTTTGACATTTCGCTTGCCGACCTGTCCGTTAAGTTCAACGTGCGAGCACAGGCAGGAGATTTCGAACTCCTCGCCGGAGATTTCTACGGCGACTTCACAAAGATACCGGTCGGGCTTTCACTTAACGGCGAATACGGCCATGCCGACAATTCGCTTAAAATTTCACAGGCTGAACTTACCCTCGGAGAGGCGGCAAAGGTCTTTATAAAAGGGGCGGTAAAGGACGTGGGCGGGCTTTCGGAATTTAACGCTGGTATCAGGCTCAAGAGTCTCTCCAACAAAAAGATATACGACCTTTTTATCCGCGACACCTTCGGGGAGGGTCTCCCTCTTCTTACCCGCATAGATGTCGATGGGACCGCCGATATGAACATTTCGGCGCGCGGGTCCGTCAGGGGCTTCAATGCGCGGGGCGGGTTTAACCTGACGGAAGTGGGCGTAACGGACAGGGACGGGAAGTCAGGGGGTCCGCTCGTAGAGGGCCTGAACATGGACCTGCCCTTTGACATAACATATCCCGGTGTCGGCAACGGCGATAAGGATATAAAAGCCGGCTCCCTCAATATCAAAAAAGTCTCCTGGGGCGGACTGACCTTTCACGACCTTGAGGCAAAGCCCTCCATACGGCGAAACTCCCTCGTCTTTAATGAGGATATAGTCCTGCCCCTTTTCAACGGCGAGGTGCGGCTTGCCCGAGTCTCATACAATAACCTTCTGAGTACTGAAAGGGAATTGAGCCTCTCCGTTGATATAAAGGATATCGACCTCGGGGAAGCGAGCATTGCCCTTGGAATGCCGCGTTTCAGCGGAAGGTTGTCGGGCACTATCCCCACGGCAGTCTTGAAGGGAACGAGCCTCACCACAGAGGGTGAGATTGTACTTAACCTCTTCGGGGGAGAGGGGCGCATAAAGGAGATAGCCGCTGAAGGTATTTTCGGGCCGGCCCCTTCTTTCAGATCAACCGTCGAATTCAAGGAGATAGACCTTGGCAAACTCACCGACACCTTCGAGTTCGGCCATATAACGGGGATACTTGAGGGTTACGTAAAGGACCTCGAAATAGTCAACGGCCAGCCCCAGGCCTTTGAGGCGGTTGTGGAGACCGTCAGGAGACGGGGCGTAAGCCAGCGGATAAGCACCAGCGCCCTTGAGAAGATATCCATACTGGGAACGGGCGCCGCGGCCTCGGCGTTGAACAGGGGCATCTACCGTCTCTTTAACGAGTACCGGTATAAAAAGATGGGTTTCAGCGCGAGGTTAAAAAACGACCAATTCCTGCTCATCGGCATTGAGACCGTGGGTGATAAGGGATATATTATAAAGGGCGGCTTGCTCCCCCCCAAGGTCGATGTAATCAGCTACACACAGCTCATATCCTTCAAGGAGATGGTCAAAAGGCTAAAGCGTATAGAGCTCATAGGGACGGGAGACGGGGGAGCCGTAGTTGAATAATCTTTATTAACGCGCTTGAAGATTGCGTGATTTTCGTATTTACTCTATATATAAAAAATTTTTTGAGAGCGTAAGCCTAAAAAGGAGCCGGCCTATGAGAACAAGAGCAAAGAAGACAGCCTTCCTGATTCCATTCGTTTTTGCCGTAATATCCTGCGTGACGATAAATATTTATTTCCCCGCGGCGGCGGTGGAAAAAGCCGCGGACAAGATAGTCGACGAGGTCTGGGGTGGGGAAGACAAGGCGCCCGAGAAGAAAAAGGGAGACGGACAGGAGGGCCGGCTTGAGCGCGGCAGGCTCTTCTCTGGAATCTCCATAGGGGTCCCCGAGGCCCTTGCCGCAGATGCGGACATAAAAGTAACAACGCCGGGCATCAGGGCCATCAAGGACTCCATCAGGAAGAGGGCCGCGTCCATAAAACCATACCTTGAAAGCGGCAACGCGGGCTTGACCAACGACGGGCTTATTGCAATCCGCTCAACAACGGGGCTGAGCCTCAAGGACAAGGCCCGCCTCAACCGTCTTGTAAAATCCGAAAACAGGGACAGGCAGGCCCTTTACAAGGAGATAGCAAAGGCGAATAATTTCAGCGCCGACAAGATCCCGGACATAAAAAAACTCTTCGCAAAGAGCTGGATAAAGAAGGCGCGCAAGGGCTGGTGGATACAGGAGCCCGGCGGGCAATGGACCCGGAAGAACTAAACCCTTTAAACGGCGCGCCGCAACAGCGAAAAGGGCGCTTAATAATACAACAGGCGCGTCTCGCCTTAAATCACCCGGAGGCCGGGGTCCCCGCCTTTGCGCCCCGGCCTGGTCAAAAAATCCTTCAACAAACAGACCTCCTTTTGAGGAGCCGGTTTTTCCGGCGGATGTGAGCCAGGTAACATAAGAAGGCCATTGATTTTGTTAAAGTCTTTGTACTTACCCGGAAGGTCCCG
>BTQV01000099.1:0-5671 GCA_036986055.1 Thermodesulfobacteriota bacterium | reverse complement strand
ATTATAGACCATCCCCGGTTCAAAATGAATATTTATCACCCCGGGTTAATATCCTGCGGACAGCAGACCATAAATAACACTTGACACCTCGGGGATTATGTGAGAAGATACGTTTAACTGAAGTTTCGGAAGTACTTGTTGACTGCGACCGCAAAGACTTTCTCTTTGCGGTATTTTTCATGACTTGCCTCCGTAACGCTTCAAATCCTAAAGAAGGAGGTATGTCACATGACAAAAGGAACAGTTAAGTGGTTCAACGATTCCAAAGGCTTTGGTTTCATCAGCAAAGAAGACGGCGAAGACGTTTTCGTGCATTACGCTGATATCCAGGGTGATGGTTTCAAGTCTCTCGCTGAAGGCCAGGCCGTAAGCTTTGACGTCGTCGACGGACCCAAGGGCCCGAAGGCAACAAACGTCGTAGGCATCTAATCAAAAAAGAGAGCAACAGGAAAAGGGTTATCCTTCAGGGATAACCCTTTTTTTTCGTCCCCATCCCCGTCAACTGACCGTCCCCGGACTTATCCTCAACTATTTTCCCGGCCCAACCCGGCCCTCCATACACTAAAAGAAAGCACGGACGGAGACGGTGGTTTCCGGCAGAAATCAGCCGGTCCGGCCGGCCGAACCCCGCAGAGCCGATAACGGCCTTTCGGGATTTTTTTAATTTAAATAAAGGCATGGGTTCTAACCCTGCTTTAATGCTCGATCCGTATAATGGAACTATAAAGAATGAAACAACAGCACTTTCAAAACCTTTAAAAAGGAGAAAATAAAATGAACAGACTCACTTCCAACACGGCGAACCTCTTAGTACTGAGCACCTTGTTCGTAACGCTCATCACCGCAATACTCGTAGCCTGAACCAGGCTTACGCGCCGGACAAAAAAAAACCCCGGGGTCTTTAAAACCCCGGGGTTTTTTTATTTCAAATTACCTGACGTCTCTACAGGCAGTCATTACGCCGGCGAAGGTCCGCCGTAAAAAGACCGGAAAATATGAACAGAAAGGGAGAGAAGTCTCCTAACTGTCGAGGCCCAGCCTCTCGACCTCGAGGGAGATAAACTCGTCCATGACCTTGCGGTCCTCTTCGGGCACGGAGGTAAACATTACGCCGGAGCCGCCGTAGCGGGTCTTGCCCACACTCGGTCTCGTCGACCACATCACGACGCCTTTAAGGTTCAAAACCCTGTTAAACCCCGGGAGGCTGAAGAGGAGCCTCAGCCGGGTCCCGATGAGGAGTTCATCGGTGGCGTGGAGGAAGACCCCAGTGGCGCTCAGGTTAAGCAGGGCGCCTGTGTGCATAGCTTCGCCCACCGTAAAATCCAAGGGGATCGACACCGGCACCCTCGGCGCCACCCTTTTGTCAACCTTCTCCCGAAAGAGCAGCCTGTTGACGCTGTATATGATGTGCTCCGGAGCGAAGGACTTTGTTATAAGCCCCGCCGCGCCGAGCTTTTTAACACGCCCGAGAAGTCTGGCGGTAATCTCTGTCTCTGTTAGGGCAAGGACCGGGCACCTTTCCAGGAGACCTTTCTTCATCAAAAAGGCGATAACCCCGAAGCCTTCGACACCGGGCGTCTCCATATCGAGAACAAGAAGGTCTATGCCTTCCGGTTCTTTTTTGAGCGTGTCCTTTACCTCGTCCTTATCGCCCGCAAAGCCGACACTGTACCCGGCCTCATCAAGGATGGGATAGAGACGGTCCCTGTAAAACGCGCTGTCCGTTGCAACAATGATTTTTTTTGGTTCTTTCAGAGTCATAATACACTTTTGACGGGCAACCCGTACCCAACCACTATACCCAAAAGAGCCTTAATATCAAGAAGATTCCAAAAATTCTTCCAATCCCCATACCCTCCCGGAATTATCCCACAGCCCTGCTTCAGGTTGTCTACGGCCACAGGAAACTTAAAAATAAATCTTCTTGACCTCCCCCCGTCAAAAATGTATATTTTAAGCGATTTGTTTAATCTCGGACAAAGCAGTCCGAGGAGCCTGCAGGGAAACATCACTGATTTGGACCTTATGCTAATGCGCCATGAAAATCCCCACCAACTTCGGGTCACAAACCCCGTGACGCTAATCCGCAAAAATCATCTTCACGTTAACTTCCCCATAAACCGGGGAGAATAAAAATGGCGCCCAAGCGCCCCCTGAGAAAAAAATACATTATCAAGCCTGCGTACCAGGTAAAGCTCGCGCTTGTCATGGCGATCTCCTTTGTCCTCTATTCACTGGTGCTCGCCTTTATCCTCTTCTATCCCCTCTTCAGGGAACTCCAGGCGTCGGTGAGCATGGAGGAGCAGGCGCGCATATCGAACATAGTACTCTACCTACACGCGAGACTGTGGCCCGCCGTTTTTATTATAGCCGTACTCGTGGGCGTGCAGGTGATAATATCGTCTCACAGGCTCTTCGGCCCCATATACAGGTTTGAGATGACTTTGAAGAATTTCCTGAATGGTGACTTTTCTCAACGCATAAAATTAAGAAAACACGATAGTCTTAAAGAGACGGAGGCGTTGTTCAACAGGGTGGCGGAATATCTTGAAGATGAAAGTACAAAAAACGACCGTCTCCATGAGTCCATAAAGACGCGGCTCAGCGAGGCCGCGCAAAGGCTTGTCTCAGGAGATGATGCTCAGGTGGCGAAGGCCCGCGAGACTCTCCTCGCCATTATAAAGGAACTCGGATAAAGGAGCCCCGCCAGACCTTTTAAGGGCATAGATAACGGAGAAGATAAAAATGAAAAGAGATTTGTCCGGAGGAAGGGGCGGCTTTACACTCGTGGAGCTGCTTATCGTGGTGGCCATTATAGCCATCCTCGCCGGGGTGGCTGTACCGTGGTTTGTAAAATACCGCCTCAGGTCGTTCAAGGCGGAACTCGATTCCGACGCCAAAAATATTTACACGGCCGCCCAGACTTATCTCTTCGACAACCCGCTGGAAATAGTCGACACCCTCGCCAAGATTAAAACAGGTGGATACAGCCAGTCGACGAATACGGTCTTTGACAGCATAGGGATGACGCAGACCACGGGCAATATCAAAATCTATTCCAACACCCTCAATGCGCGGGCCCTTGACAACAACGCAGTAATCTTCCTGAACGGAAGGATAGACTTCGTAAACGCCCCCTGAGGCGCGGGCCTTTAACACCACTTCATCAGAATGTTCCGGCCTGAAACCAAGAAACTACAACTCCACCCTGGCCCTGTAAGAGACCTTGACCTCTCCCGCGGCCGGCACCTTCACGTCGAACCTTATGGTAAAGGCGTCTATCTTCTTGTAAGCGTGGCTTGAGGACGTTATATCCCAGGACCCCGAAAGGGGCTCCACTATGCCGACCGTTACATCCCCGTCCTTATTGTTTCTTATGGTTATCTCCCAGTCCGTCTCATAGACCACTGAAGAGACGCGGCGGAACTCGGTCTGAACCCTCTCGGCGGTCAACTGGCCTGCGGCACCGGCCCTGAGCCTTATCTCCCCGCCCACGGGCGTGTGGGCCACCCTGTCCTGGCCAAGAAACTCAAGGGCGCCGTCGGGGTCTTCCTTGTAAAGCCGGAGCGTGCCTGCCGGAAGCGGCGTTGCAGTGCCTCCGGCCCCGGGGTTCTTGAACCTTATATAGACATAAACAGGCACCTTATGGTTCTCCCGCCTGTATGGAGAAGTAAAGAACCGCGTCATGCCCCTTACTACAAACTCCTTCTCTATATCTATCCCCTTTTTTGTAAAGAGGGATATCTGCTTCTTCTCCTTGTCCTTTATCGAGGTCCTGCGTTTCAGGTCGTATACGTAATATTCAAAAAGCGGACTCCCGGCAAACCCCGGGGCCTCGGCCGAAAGCGCCCTCTTCTCCATATAGACGTCCGCCCCGATTACCGGGCCTTTCCTTAAAACGTCTCCGGCGGCGAGCTTCAGATGGGCCTTCCGGAAGGAAACGCCGCTCCTGTTGTCTATGGTAACCCATCCCGATAGTTCGCCCAGGTCGTCTTCCCTGTTCAATACCATCACATAGTCCGCGGACCAGCCTATATTCCCGGAGAGATAACTCACCTCAAGGCTGTAAAGACTCTCCCCGGTGTTTCTGTAAAGCCAGACAACAGCGGGCCTCTCCACAAGGCCGCCGGGTATATCGGGCAGTATCTTTATGCCCGGATAGCCGAGATATATCCTGTTTCCTATCTTGTAAACAGGCCCCCCCGAATTGCTCAAGAGCAGCGCGTCAACGACCCTCTTCCTGTCGTTAAACCTGTTCCATACCTCAATCTTTATGGTCTTGCCCACATATCTGTCGAGGAGCCTCTCAGGGGTTATGAGGTCGTAATCAAAACTCTGCTCGAGGACACTGAACCCGCCCGTGTCGCCGAGGGTCCTCACGCGTATCGACTCGGGGACGAGGGTGGCCGGTACGTCCCTGAAAAAAAGCCTGCCAGTGCCGGCCGGAACCTTCACCTCCCTTACTTCCCTTATGAGGGCGAAGTCTCCGCTGTAAACGGTCAAGTCCACACTGACCCTTCCATCCACCGTACTCTCAGTCACCGTCTCCCCAAAAGAGACGGACAAGGGGAGCAGGAGAAAAAAGAGCGCAGGGAGCGTCAGGCGCAAAAAGACCCTTTTAAGATTCATGGCATCCTCCTTCCATGGAATGAAACCCGCCACGGTCCTTGATAATATGAGAACCCCGGCCATTACCGGCGAAGCAGGCCTACCGGGAGGCCTGCTCAAAAAAGGCGGGCTTAGAACCCGTAATTAAAAAATTTTCCTGTTTGTGTTATAATCTTCATATATTCCTCCAACATGAAGGGGCGCCGTGGAAAAAACAAAATTCTGGTACATAAGCAGTAACAAGGTCTTTTCAGGACTCACGGAAAAAGACCGTGACACCATGGCCTCCATGCTAAGGCCCGTAAACGTCAAGAAAAAAAGCATCATCTACAACATGGGCGACAGCGCCGACAACATCTATATACTGAAAGAAGGCAGGATAAAGATAACACACATTACCGAGGACGGCAAAGAACTTACGCTCGACATACTCGAGCCGGGCGACATCTTCGGGGAACTGGCGCTGGCGGGAGAACAAGAAAGGGAAACAAGCGCCGAGGCCCTTGAAGACTCCTTTATATGCACCATCAAAAGGGAGGACTTCGAGGACTTTGTCGGCAAAAACCCGCTTCTATCCCTTACCATAACCAAGTGGATAGGGTCGAGGCTCAGACGTATTGAGAACCGGCTGGAAAACCTCCTCTTCCAGGATGTAAGGACGAGGATACTCACCCTCTTTAATGACCTCGCGGCCAGGTACGGCACGGACGTGGACGAGGGGAGAAAATTGAACATAAGATTATCTCACCAGGAAATAGCCAACCTCGTCGGGGCCACCCGCGAGACCGTGACCCTTGAGATTAATAACCTTAAAAAATCCGGAGAAATACTCACGCAGGGAAAAGAGTTCATACTGCCGGTAAAAGGCCCCTCGTAAGGCCGTTTTTTCCCTTTTGTAAGCCCCCTTACATACTTTCACCCCCCGCTCGTCATATAATCCAAATATGATAAAGAAGAGAACCGCCTTCACCCCCGGGCAAAACACGCCTGTCGATGAAACCGCGAATACTTGCATCACCCTTAAAAAGGGGGAGCATTTCGAGGATAAAAGCCCCCGGAGGGT
>BTQV01000098.1:0-5784 GCA_036986055.1 Thermodesulfobacteriota bacterium | reverse complement strand
ATTCGTGCCCCAGGAGGCCGGGGACAGGCTCAAGGCCAAGGAACGTTCTACCGCCAAGGAGCGGAATGCCTTTGACGAGGCCGCCATGCTCGCGAGAGAGGCGGCTCTGGCAGACGCCGGTGGCGGCGGAGGCTGTTGCCACGAGTCATAACGATTGAGAAGTCCGGTACTGTTAAACCCCCCGTCTTGGAATGCTTAAATGGACGGGGGGTTTTTTTTGGGTAAATTTTTGGAATCGGGTAACTCTTTGTGGTTTTTAGGTGATCTTGGAGCCTTGGAGGGCAGGTGAGCACGGGGCAGGGAGACTGACGGTACCCTCCGAAAACTCAGAGGACCTTTTCGTAACGGGGCTTAGGCCGCAAAAAAGAGGGATCAACTCTCTCCGCTTATATGGGTATGTGGATGTAAGTGAGGTAAAGCCATATGATAACTATGGTCACGCCGAACCAGCTCACGTATTTCTTCAGCGTCCGGCGTCTCTTCTTTACTATCCACAGTTTAACGAGGATAACCGAAAGTCCCGAGAGCCAGGCCAGAAGGACCAGGGGGTTGAAGCCGCTGTTTACGAAGCCAAATACGGTGAGTATTATGTATATCGATATGGAGACGTAGCCGTTGAACTTGTGTATCTTTGCATCAATTGAGGGGTTTGATGTCCTTATAATCTGAAGTCCGCTTATGAAACTCGAAGTGGCGAGTATGAGCCCGAGGCTTGCGAGTACTGTTGGCAGATATAGGAGTATCATGGGGCCGCTCAATCTCCGTAGAGTAAGGTTACTGTGTATTTTTGAATCAAGTAGACGAGCACGCCGGTATATATGAGGAGTACCGGCATTATAATAAATATATTGGGCAGCGTTACGTTGTCTGTAAGGATGTTGCCCGACGACTCGCCTATAACAAGTCCGTATGTGTTCCTGAGGGTCCTGTTGTTGTTTATGTTGTTATCATTAGAGAACCACAGGAGTATCCCGTTCCAGGAGTTGAGGTTGACGCTGTTTCCAGATATCGTGTTGTTGCTGGAATAACTCAGGAAGAGACCCTTGTCGCCGTTGTAGCTCATGGTGTTTTCCCTGATATTATTGTACTGCGACCGTTCAAGGTAAAGGCCGAAGGAGGTGTTGTAGTCCATATTGCTGTTGAATATCTGCGTCTCCGTCGAAGATATAAGGACTGCGCCGTTTTCACTCTCAACGGCCTTGATGTTGATGACCCTCACCCCTTTTGAGTTAAAGATGCGCAGTCCCGCGGACTCCGAGCCCTTGAATGTAAAACCGACGAGTGAGACGCCGCTGGTCCCCTCGACGGTGACAGTCGCTTTGGTTTTGTCCGCCGCCTCTATGACCGTCTCGTCGACTCCTCCGGAAGACCTTATGGAGAGCGGCTTTTTTATGAGGATATTTTCAAGGTACGCGCCGCCGGCCACTATGATTACGTCTCCGGGAGAGGCCGCGTCAACAGCGGCCTGAATTTTTTTATACTCACCGGGCACCCTGAGAACGGCCGCTTGTGCGACTGCGGCAGAGCCGTATATGAGAAGGAGGGCCGATGCTATAATAAAAGATAAGTTTTTTGCGTAAGTCCATGAAAAACAACTGACTTTTAGCGTAGTCCTCATGGTAAAATCCAGGCGTTTAAAGGGTCTCACGCGGTTTTGCTTGGTTCATAATGTGCCGGAGTCGGATTCAGGTTAATTTGAAAAAAGTCTATCAGATAGGGGGCGAAAAGTCCAAAAGAATTTATGGGGCGGATGAGTTGAAAGACGGATATTGCGGCTTATAAGACCTTGTTTTTCTTGACTTCCCCCCGCCCAGTGAAAGCGGCTTTCCAAGTGGGTCTTCTCCAGGGTTGAAGTCCTGTTGAAGTACCATGATAGCGGGGTCGTTCCTGTGAGAGGTGTTTGGAAGGTATGGTGGAGCTGAGGGGGATCGAACCCCTGACCTCAAGACTGCCAGTCTTGCGCTCTCCCAACTGAGCTACAGCCCCCCTAAAAGCACCCTTACAGCCCCCAATGAAAGACGAGGTTTTCGCATGTAGTTTTTTGCGATTTATACATATAACATTCTATCTGACGGCCTGTCAATCTAAAATCTTTCACTCTTCAAAAGCACGAATGGAGAAAATTGTTCTCTGTAAGCACCTTTGTGTTGGGAGAGACCTCTGGTAAAAACCTTCCGCCCGCGGGTGCAGGGTCGATTTCGCCCTTACCAGCAAGGACTTTCTAATTTTGCCTGAAATCGACATCCGCGGGTTTTTATACGATATTTTTCTCCAATTGCGGTTTTTTCTCTTGCAATGATAAAAAAAAAAATGTACAAATAGTGTGATACACAAATAGTTGTCTCTGCGCCAGACCAATACTCGACGTATAGAGACCGTTAAAAAACATAGGAGGTTCAGATGGCAAAACCGCTTACCAAGTCAAAGATCGTAGAGCATCTTGCAAAGAAGTCAGGGGTAACCAAGAAGCTGGCAACTGAGATGTTGGCGCATCTCGCAGCCCTCTCATACAAAGAGGCCAAAAACGGTTTCACCCTCCCGGGGATAGGAAAACTCGTTCTCGTAAAGAGGAAGGCGCGCAAGGGCAGGAACCCGCAGACAGGCGAGACTATAAAGATACCGGCAAAGAAGGTAGTCAAGTTCAGGGTCGCCAAGGCCTGCAAAGACGCTGTGACAGGTAAGAAATAGGCTCTCTTCGTCTTAGAAGATTAAAGAAGATTAAAGCACCCCCTGATCTCTTTTTTAGAATAGATTATAAATAGATTGTAAGAGGATAAAACAAAAAGCCGCCGTCCCATTGTGTTCGGAGGCTTTTTGTTTTATCAATTTCAGAGCGTCGGAGGTGGATGGCCCCTCGTCGGCCTTTCATCGGTCTTCGCTATAACAATCCGAATTATCTTGTCTTTTTGCCGGTTATACAGTATATTGCCAGAATGAAGTGCCCTTTCTGCTCATATCTTGAAGACAAGGTTATAGACTCAAGGCTTTCTCAGGACGGCAACACCACCAGGCGCCGCAGGGAGTGCCTTGAGTGCTCCAAGAGGTTCACGACCTATGAGAGGATAGAGGAGACCCTGCCTCTTGTGGTGAAAAAGGACGGGAGCAGGGAGCCCTTTGACAGGACCAAGATTTTAGCGGGCATAATGAAGGCCTGCGAAAAAAGGCCTGTTGCCATGGAGGAGATTGAAAGGACCGTTGATAAACTCGAGTCGGGTTTTCAGGAATCGGGGGACAAGGAAGTTACGAGTACCTTTATCGGAGAGTCTGTCATGAGCGAACTCAAGAGGCTCGACGAGGTGGCCTATGTGAGGTTCGCGTCGGTCTACAGGGATTTCAGGGACATAAACGAGTTCATGTCCGAACTGAAAGACCTCCTTGACGTAAAGAAGAGGAAAGACTGATTGGGCGCCGCAGAAGATGTGAGGTTCATGAGGGCGGCCCTGAAGCTCGCCCGGAAGGGTGTTGGGTTCACAAGCCCCAATCCGGCGGTGGGCGCGGTAATAGTAAGGAATAATAAGATAATAGCGGGCGGGTACCACAGGAGGGCCGGCCTCGCCCACGCCGAGATAGAGGCCCTCTCGGGGTTAAAGGCGAGGGCGCTGAAGGGTTCGACCCTCTACGTCACCCTTGAGCCCTGCTGTTGTTATGGACGAACCCCCCCATGCACTGACGCGGTTATCGGGTCAGGGATAAGTAAGGTCGTTGTGGGCGCGACGGACCCCAACCCGGCTGTGGCGGGAGAGGGATTAAGGGCGTTAAAGTCCGCCGGCCTTACTGTTGTAAGCGGTGTGCTCGAAAGTGAATCTCTGGCGATAAACGAGGGATATGCAAGGCATATAACCACGGGTCTTCCATTTGTTATCCTCAAACTCGCATCGAGCCTCGACGGCAGGACAGCCACGTCCAGAGGCGAGTCAAGATGGATAACCGGGGAAGCGTCGAGAAGGTATGTCCACAGGGTCCGCTCTGATGTGGACGCGGTAATGGTAGGTAGCGGGACGATCTTGAAGGACGACCCGGCGCTTACTGTGCGCTTGACCGGAGGTAAGGCGAAAAATCCCGTCAGGGTCATCGTCGACAGTTCTTTTAAGACCCCGCTCGGCGCCAAGGTCTTTAAGGGCATCGAGGGGTCCGGCCTGTATATATTTACTACGAAGAAGGCCGGGGTGGAAAAAATAAAAAAAGCCTCCGCCCTTGGTGCAAGGGTCGTCACCCTGAGGGAGACGGCACGCGGGGTGAGCCTTAAGTCTGTTGTAAAGAGACTCGGAAGGGACAATATAACGAGCCTTTTAATCGAGGGCGGAGGAAGGCTCGCCGCGTCTGCGATTAAAGAGGGCGTGGTGGATAAGGTCATGTGGTTTGCCGCCCCCTTGATCCTCGGCGCCGACGCGAAGCCGGCTGTTTCCGACCTCTCTGTAAGCGCCCTCAAACTCGCCCCGAGGCTTTCGAAGGTGAAGGCTCGAAGAATGGGAGACGATTTACTTGTAGAGGGCTACCTCAGCGGTCGTAAGAGAAAGTAGTATTTGTAAAGAGGTGGAAAACAAAAAATGTTTACAGGCATAATAGAGGCGACGGGTACGGTAATATCTATTGAAAAAGGGAGCGCTTCTGGTAAAATTATAATTAGCACCCCTTTCGACACGGCAAGGATGAACGACGGGGACAGCGTGGCAGTTGACGGGGTCTGTTTAACCGTAACAGGGAAAGACCCGGGTGCCGGAACCTTTACGGCTGACTTGAGCGCCGAGACGCTCGCCACCACCACCCTTGGAAGCCATGTTGTCAGGGGCTCCACTGTAAACCTCGAGAGGGCCCTTATCCTGGGTAATCCGCTTGGTGGACACTTCGTCACCGGCCATATCGACGGCCTCGGGGTGATACAAAAAAAAGTCTCCAGAGGTGGGTTTGTGGACCTTGAGGTGGCGGTTCCCGAGGGGCTTATGGTCCAGGTGGCCAAGAAAGGCTCCATCGCCGTTGACGGCATAAGCCTTACGGTTGCGGGGTTGGGTTCAAGTGTGGTGAAGATAGCGGTTGTCCC
Source organism: Thermodesulfobacteriota bacterium (assembly GCA_036986055.1). Classification (GTDB taxonomy): domain Bacteria; phylum Desulfobacterota; class GWC2-55-46; order GWC2-55-46; family JADFVP01; genus BTQV01. The sequence goes on along the minus strand of BTQV01000098.1, from coordinate 746 downwards.
TCATACGCTTAAATCTACGACGCTCCCGGAAAAACACAGGGGCGCCAATGTGAATATCGAGACCGATATCCTCGCTAAATACGTACAGAGGTCTCTTTCCGGGGCGCCTGAAAAACTCTCCGAAGAATTCTTGATTGAGCACGGTTTTTTCGGCGGGGGATGATTGCCGGATTATTTTAGTCGCGTTTAAGCGGGGTTACAAAAGAAGATGAAAAAGAAGATAGAAAAGGCCCTCGAGGAGATACGCTCGGGCAGGATGGTAATACTCGTCGATGACGAGGACAGGGAGAACGAGGGGGACCTCTGCATGGCCGCCGAGCTCGTCACCCCGGAGGCCGTAAACTTCATGGCGAAGTTCGGAAGGGGCCTTGTATGTCTCACCCTCACCGAGGAGAAGGCCGACAGTCTCGACTTGAGACCAATGGTCAGCGACAACACTTCCCCCTTCAGGACCGCATTTACCGTCTCCATAGACGCCAAGGAGGGCGTTACCACGGGCATATCGGCCTCTGACAGGGCCGCTACCATACGGGCCGCCATACGGGAGGAAGCGGCGCCTCATGACCTTTCCCGCCCTGGACATGTTTTTCCCTTGCGGGCGAGAAAGGGCGGCGTGCTTGTGCGCACGGGCCAGACTGAGGGCTCCGTGGACATCGCGAGGCTCGCAGGGCTCAACCCAGCGGGCGTCATATGCGAGATAATGAACGAAGACGGACAGATGGCGCGTATGGCCGACCTCGAGGCCT
>BTQV01000097.1:0-5844 GCA_036986055.1 Thermodesulfobacteriota bacterium | reverse complement strand
CTTCTATGAGGTCCTTGAGTGTGGCTTCCCCCTTCTTTATCCTGTCCAGTATCTTCAAGACCGCCTTTACGGCGAAGGGGCTCGACAGGGTAAGTCTCCTGAGTTCGTCTCTCGCCTCTTCGATCTTCTTTGCGTGGACGATCTCTTCTTCCCTTTTAAGGAGCGGCACGGCCCCCATCTCTCTCATATAAATCCTTATGGGGTCTTCCACCCTTTCGGTCTCTACCGTCGCTGTCTGCTTGGCGCTGGCGGCCTTTGTCCCGACCGGCTTCTGGGCCGTATCGACCACCTCGATACCGAGGTCCCCCAGTGTTTCGAGAAAGCTGTCCATCTCCTCAACGGTAAAATTTTCATCGGGAAGGGCGTTGTTTATCTCATCATAGGTTAGAAAACCCTTTTCTTTCCCGATATCCACCAGGCTCGAGAGGTCGCCGCTGGAATTTTTTTTCTTAAGGTTGTTATTCTTTCTTCTTGTCATAAGTCCATCCTTCTATATTCGGGGAGTTTTTAGACGAAAAGTATTAAATGATACTATAAACTTATATTAATTGTCAAGCGGGGTCAAGGAACTGCGGGAAATTTCTTGAAAAAACCTTTAAAATAAAATAACATGTAAGTTTTTACGGCGGATTAAACCCAGATTAAAAATCTCTAATGTAGAGGGTCTGGATTTATCCGTGGAAATAATATTATCAATAAAATCAGAGGTTTTAAAAAAAACCAGAGAGCAGAGGAGACCCTGATGGCGAATGACACGTTCTTGAAGGCATGCAGACGCGAGCCTGTTGATTACACCCCGGTCTGGCTTATGCGGCAGGCCGGTAGATATCTGAAGGAATACATGGAGATACGCAAGGACCACCAATTCCTCGAGATGTGCAAGACCCCGGAGATAGCCTGCGAGGTAACGCTCCAGCCTTTAAGGAGGTTCGAACTCGACGCCGCAATAATCTTCGCCGATATACTCCTGCCCCTCGAGGGCATGGGCGTGAACTTCGGCTTCGCCAAGAACGAGGGGCCTTATATAGAGAAACCCATAAGAGAGACCTCGCAGATAGACGCCATAAAGATAATAAACCCCGAGGAGGACGTTCCCTACCTCCTTGAGGCCCTTAAGATGGTGAAAAGAGAACTTAACGGCAAGGTGCCGCTCATAGGTTTTTGCGGCGCCCCCTTTACGCTGGCGAGTTATATGATAGAGGGCGGGGGGTCGAGGAACTACATACACACAAAGAAACTCATGCACAGCGACCCTGGCGCCTGGAAGGTCCTCATGGACAAAATTTGCGAAGTTCTCGCCGTCTACTTGAAGGCGCAGGTCGAGGCCGGGGCCGAGGCCCTCCAGATCTTCGACAGCTGGGTGGGGTGTCTCGGTCCCGGGGATTACAGGGAGTTTGTCCTGCCCTATACAAGGAAGGTCATTGAATCCGTACAGGGCCGCGTGCCCGTAATAAATTTCAGCACCAATACAGGGCCCTACCTCGACGTCGTAGCCGAGGCGGGCGGGGACGTAATAGGCGTGGACTGGAGGATAAGGCTCGACAGGGCCTGGGAAAAGATAGGCCATGACAGGGCCATACAGGGCAACATCGACCCGGGGATACTCTTCGGGCCCCCGAGCGCCATAAGGGCGAGGGTAAAGGAGATACTCGACGAGGCCGGCGGCAGGCCCGGTCATATCTTCAACCTGGGGCATGGCATAATCCTCGGCACGCCGGTAGACAGCGTAAAGGTGCTCGTGGACAGCGTCCACGAATTTAGCGCCCGTTGAGGTCAAAAAAAAATCTTATAAATAAAATAGTACAAGGAGAGAAAATGAGTAAAGACGAAAAGACTGGCTTACTATTCCTCGCTTTCGGGGGGGCGGACTCTATTGAGAACATAGAGCCGTTCTTGCGTAATATCTTGAAGGGGAGGCATTTAAGCCCCGAGTTCATCGAGAGGACAAAGGAGCGTTATAAGCTTATAGGGGGAAAATCCCCGCTCCTTGATATTACAAAGGCACAGGCAAGGGGCGTGGAAGAGATACTCAACAGAGACGGAGAGAGATACAAATCATATGTGGGGATGCTCAACTGGGAGCCCTACATAAAAGACACGCTGGCCCGGATGAGGGCGGACGGCATTGAGAAGTCAGCCGGCTTTATAATGGCCCCCTTCACCTCTCCCGTGTCTACCGGAGCCTATGACAAGATCCTTGAGGAGACGCGGAAAACCCAGGGCGGTCTTCCGAAGATAAAGATGATCACCAACTGGCATATAAACCCCGGTTTTATAGACATCATTATCGAGAATATAGAGACGGCCCTCGGCGCCTTTGAGAAGCGGGAGGACGCCCTCGTTATATTCAGCAACCACAGCCTGCCGAGGGAGGCTCTCGAGGGCGACGCCTATGAGATGAAGATCAACCAGACGGTGGACGAGATAATAAGGCGCGAGAATTACGACTACAGTGTGGCCTACCAGAGCCAGGGGGCATCACACATCACATGGCTCGGTCCCAGGACCGAAGACGTTATAGAGGAGGCTAAAAAGGCGGGCAAAAAGGGCGTGGTCATCGTGCCGCTCTGCTTTGCGGCCGACCATGTGGAGACCCTCTATGATATCGACATCCTCTATAAGTCAACGGCCGAGAGGCTGGGGCTTAAATTCGCGAGGAGCGCCTCCTTGAACGACTCGCCGAAGTTCCTCGAATTCCTTGCCGGCCTCGTAAAGAAGATCGGCGAAATATACTGATGAAAAGGGTTGTTATTATAGGCGGAGGCATAGCGGGGCTTGCCACCGCCTATAGCCTGAGGGAGCATGGGGCCGTGGCGGGTTCCCCCGGCTTTGAGGTCGTGCTCCTTGAAAAAAAAGACCGCGTCGGCGGCAATATAAGGACAGAGCGTGTCGATGGTTTTATCGTCGAGGGGGGGCCCGACTGCTTTATCTCCGAGAAGCCCTGGGCCATGGCGCTCTGCAAGAGGATAGGCCTTGAGGAAAAGCTCCTTCCCACCAACGACGAGTTGCGAAAGACGTACGTCCTTTCCCGCGGCCGCCTCCACGAACTCCCCGAGGGCGTCATCCTCATGATACCCACGAAGATAATTCCCCTTGTAACGAGCAGCCTCATCTCCTTTCCCGGAAAGATACGGATGGGCCTTGAACTCTTCATCCCGAAAAGAAAAGAAAAATCCGACGAGACGCTCGGCGACTTCGTCAGGAGGAGGCTCGGCCGCGAGGTCCTCGACAAGATAGCCGAGCCCCTTGTGGCCGGCATACACGCCGGGGACCCCGAGACCATGAGCGTGAGGGCGAGTTTCCCGAAATTTGTCCAGCTTGAAGAGGACTACGGGAGCCTTATAAGGGGCATGTTAAAGAGGATGGCCTCCTTTAAAAAGTCCGCCCGGGCAAAGCCGCGGGGAGAAGGCGGGAAGACCACCATGTTCATGACCCTCCGTGACGGCATGGGCGAATTCATAGAGAGGCTCGAGTCACTCATAAAGGGCTTTGAGAATACCACGGTAAGGACCGGGACAGCCGTCAAGGGGGTCTCAAAAAAGGGCGGTAAATTCCTGATAGAGATAGAGGGCGGGGAGGCCCTCGAGGCGGATTCGGTGATAATAGCGGCCCCGGCCTACGTTGCCTCAAAAGTACTCGAAGGCCTCGACCACGGACTTTCTCAAAAACTCCTTGAGATACCCTATGCCTCAACGGCCACCGTCTCCATAGCCTTTAAGAAAAAGGATTTAAAGCGGCCCCTTGACGGTTTCGGCTTCGTCGTGCCGAGGAAGGAGAAGAGGCGCATCATGGCGTCCACGTGGACGTCCGTTAAGTTCGATAACAGGGCGCCCGGAGACTCCGTGCTTATAAGGTGTTTTATAGGGGGCTCCAAGAACAGGGAACTCCTTTCCTTGAGTGACGCTGAGATGGTGAATATAGTAAGGGAAGAGTTAAGCGATATTATGGGCATAGAAGCAGAGCCGATCTTCGCGCGCGTTTACAGGTGGATAAACTCAATGCCCCAGTACACGGTGGGCCACGAGGAGAGGGTAAGGGCCATCGAGGAAGGGGCCCAAGCCCACCCCGGCCTTTTTATTACGGGCAGCGCCTACCACGGTATCGGCATTGCCGACAGTGTGCGTTGCGCGGAAGTGACGGCAAAAAAGGCCCTTCATTTCATCAAAAATCCCTCCTGAAATTCCCCGGCGTAACTCTTTGTTTTCTCTCTATTTTTTTAAGGCGGTGGTGGGGACGCGCCCACGCTCCCCGGGCAGATGAAATTTCGTTGGAAAGTGGTATAATATAAATAGGAAGAGCGAATACTTGCCTTCAGGCATAAAGGGAGGTGATTGAGATGTTCGGACACAGCAAAACAGTCGATTTTGACAAAAATATGCATGTTTTTAACGAGGAGGACGAGGAGGTAAGGCATCTCGAGAAGGAAGAGATAGCGTTTATCGGTGCCTTTACCGGTATAGTAGTCCTTGCACTGCTTTTTGCCTTTGTCCTCTAAGAGGATGCAAAAGCAAAAAAAAAAGAAACTGCTTTCGAGAGCAGCGGGCCTTGGTAAGCAAGGCCGGGTAAAAGGAGGAAGTCTTAGCGCTTCCCCCTTTTTTTTGTGCCGGAGTTTTCCCTCTCCCCGCATGTTGAGTCCGCGGCATGGCTCGTTAATGAAGGTGGCGGAGGCGTGGGAGGCGGGGGCGCTCCCCCGGCCGATGAAGATCCTCTGGAAAGTGGTATAATATACATAGGAAGAGTGAACACATGTCTTCAGGCGTAAAGGGAGGTGGTTTAGATGTCAGTACATACTAAAATAGACGATTTTGGCAAAAAGATGCACCTCTTTGACTGGAAGAACAGGGGGTCAAGGCCTCTCGAGAAGGCAGAGAAAGCGGTTGTCGGCGTCTTTGTCGCTATCGTGGTCGTTGCCCTGCTCTTTGTCTTTGCTCTGTTACTATGAGGCAAGCGCAAAAAACTGCTTTCAAGAGTAGCGGGACTTGTTAAGAAAGGCCAAAGGGGGTGTGTCTGCGCTCCCCGGGCCGATGAATTTCCGTTAGAAAGTGGTATAATATATATAGGAAGAGGGAATACATGCCTTCTGGCGTAAAGGGAGGTGAGTAACATGTCAGTACATACTAAAACAGACGATTTTGGCAAAAAGGCGCACCTCTTTGATTGGAAGAACAGGAAGTTAAGGCCTCTCGAGAAGGTAGAGAAAGATATTATTATCTTCGTTACCGTTTTCGTGATCGGTATCCTGCTGTTCTTCTTTGCCCTCTAAGGGGATGCAAAAGCAAAACAACTGCTTTCGAGAGCAGCGGGCCTTGGTAAGCAAGGCCGGGTAAAAGGAGGAAGTCTTTGCGCTTCCCCCTTTTTTTGTGCCGGTGTTACCCCTCTCCCCGCCAGCCACTGGAATAAATTTTTGACAAACTTTGACTTGCCCCGATCCGGCCTCTTCTGGTAACCTCAAGTGATGACCCATGAAGAACTCGCCGGCCGTATCGACCTCTCCCTCTTAAAACCCGCTTCCACAAAAGGGGAGGTAGAGGCTCTGATAGAGAGCGCGCAAAAATTCCCCTTTGCCTCGATCTGCATACCGCCCTGCCATGTTGGGTCCGCGGCATGGCTCGTCACCCGGGCCGCGTCCAAAATAAAAATAGCCACCGTTGTGGGCTTCCCCCTGGGCTACACCACCACTTCAATAAAAACACTTGAGGCGAAAAAAGCAATTGAAGAGGGCGCCGATGAGATAGACATGGTCATGAACATCTCCATGTTCAAGTCAAAGGAGTTTTCACACGTGGAGGACGATATCTCCTCCGTTGTCACGGCCGTTCCCCACGCCCTTGTAAAGGTCATTAT
>BTQV01000096.1:0-5855 GCA_036986055.1 Thermodesulfobacteriota bacterium | reverse complement strand
GGTTGAGGTTCTGGCTCCCATGGCCCTATGAAGAAGGGCTCACAATGGAGGAGGCGGCCAATGAACTGACCATAATAGCCACGGGCATCTACGGCCACGAACTCCCGGGCCAGCATGGCTCTCCCATAAGGCTCATCGTACCCTGGAAGTACGGCTATAAATCCATCAAATCCATAGTAAGGATAGAATTTACCGGGACAAGACCAAAGACCTTCTGGAACACGCTTGCGCCCGGGGAGTACGGCTTTGTATCGAACGTGAACCCCGAGGTGGACCATCCGAGGTGGTCCCAGAAGACTGAAAGGATTCTAGGCACGGGAGAGAGGCGAAAGACCGTCAAATACAACGGTTACGGAGAGTTTGTGGCGGGGTTGTATATGTAAGGGATCTTCCCGGGACGGCCTTGCGGACTCAGGACAGATATTCTTTGAACCAGTCGGCGGCCAGTACCGCAACTTCCTCAAGGGCCCCGGGCTCCTCGAAGAGGTGCGTGGCGCCGGGTATGATCTTCAGTTCCTTTTTGCAGGTAAGCAGTTCCAGAGACTTTTTGTTCAGTTCGAGGACCACGTCGTCGCTCTCGCCCACTATAAGGAGAGTCGGCGCCTCCACGCGGGGTAAAAACTCATCGGCCATATCCGTCCTTCCGCCCCTCGACACAACGGCCCCGATAATTGGCGCCATGCTTACCGCCGCCCTTAATGCGGCGGCCGCTCCCGTGGACGAGCCGAAATAACCCGCCTTTAACCCGCCCGTGCCTTCATTAGCCTTCTCTACGACCCACCTCGTCGCGCCCTCAAGGCGCGTTGTCAAGAGGTCTATATCGAACCTCATCGAGTAATCCTCGTCCTCTTCGGCGGTAAGGAGGTCCATCAAGAGCGTTGCGAGGCCGTTTTCGCGGAGCACGCCGGCGACGAAATTGTTCCTGGGGCTCATGCGGCTCGACCCGCTCCCGTGGGCGAAGAGGACGATGCCCGACGCACCATCTGGAACGCCTAAAGAGCCTTCCAGCGTCACGCCGTTGATATCGATATGCACGAGTTTTTCAGAAGGTTCTGTCATTTTTCGCTCCGGCTTAAAAAAATCGATTAGTACGAATACGAATATGTTGTCAACGGGCCGTGGGAACTTTTTACTTCGACGGCTCGACTGACAGCTTTTTTACAATCTTGGCCACATGCATGCCCTGAAAACGCGCCATCCCAAGTTCGTTCTTGCTCGGCTGGCGGCTGCCGTCAGGGGCCGCTATGGTCGTCGCCCCGTAAGGGGTGCCGCCCGTTATCTCCTCAAGCGTCATCTGCCTCTTCTCCGTATAGGGCATGCCCACTATTATCATCCCGTGGTGCAGCAGGGTGGTGTGAAAACTCAGTATCGTCGACTCCTGTCCGCCGTGCTGGGTGGCCGTGGAGGCGAAGACACTGCCCACCTTTCCCACAAGCGCCCCCTGCATCCACAACTGCCCCGTCGCGTCGAGAAAGGTCCTCATCTGGGCGCACATGTTGCCGAACCTCGTCGGCGTGCCGAAGATAATGCCGTCAGCCTCGGCGAGGTCCGCAACCTTCGCAACGGGTATGTGTGAAAAAGCCTTTTTCGCCTCAGTCGCGTGCATCTTCTCGATTACTTCATCGGGGAGCGTCTCAGGCACCTGAAAGAGTTGCACCTTGCCACCGTCAATGCTGTTGGCGCCCTCTGCCATGGCCTCGGCCATCTGGAAGACATGGCCGTAAAGGCTGTAAAAAATGATATGGATCTTCATGAAAAAAACCTCCTTCGGTGAATTTTATCTATAATTTGTTGAGCCCGTTGAGCGCCGCCGCCTTGTAGCCGTCTGAGAGCGTGGGATAGTTGAATACCACGTCCTTGAAATAATCGACGGCGCCGCCGAAATTCATTACAGCCTGGCCTATATGTATGAGTTCAGACGCGTTCTCCCCCACTATATGGACGCCGAGGAGTTTTCTGTCATCCCTGTTGAATATGAGCTTTATCATGCCGTGGACGTCGCCTATTATCTGCCCCCTGGCCACCTCCTCGAAGTAGGCGCTCCCGACTTCATAAGGGACGCGCTCAGCCGAAAGTTCCTCCTCGGTGCTCCCCACCATGGATATCTCCGGTATGGTGTAAATACCGAAGGGCATATGGCCGGCTATCTCGCAGGTAAGGCTCTCGCACTGAAAGGCGTGGCAGACGGCGCGCCGGCCCTGCTCCCTTGACGTGGCGGCAAGAGATGGAAAACCTATCACGTCGCCAACGGCATATATATTCGGGACATCCGTCTGGTAACTATCGTTGACGATTATTTTGCCCCTGCTGCCCGTCTTTATACCGAGGGCTTCGAGGTTAAGCCCATCGGAGTTGCCCGTTCTACCCATAGTATAGAGAAGTTTTTCCGAGAGGGCAATCTTTCCGCTCTTGAGGCGCGTCACCACCCTTCCTGTGCTCTCAACGGTAATATCGACTACCTCTTCATTGAGCCTCAACGACACGCCCGCATGCCTCATCCAGTACATGAGGCTCTCGGTAATCTCACCGTCGGCGAAACTCAGCACCCTGGGCTTTTTTTCAATGAGGTTGACCTTTACGCCCAGCACCGAGAAGATAGAGGCGTATTCGCACCCGATGACCCCGCCCCCGATTATGGTAAGGGTCGCGGGTATCCTGTCGATCTTCAGAATGGTATCGCTGTCGTAGATGTGCTCTTTGTCAAAGGGTACGGCCTCGGGCCTCGTCGGCCTTGAGCCCGCGGCTATGACTATTACCTCCCCGTAAAACTCCTCGCTCGCTCCGTCCCTGCCTTTTACGCTCACAATGTGCTCGTCTACGAGGCTCCCTTCGCCGTATAGTATCTCGATGTTATTCCTGTTGAACTGGGAGACGATAACCTCCATCTGCCTTCTTATAATCTCGGACTTCTTGAGCATCAACTCGCTCAGGGTGAGTTCCCTGCCCGGGACGAACTGGAAGCCGAATACCGCCCTCTGCCTGAGGCCAGCGAGATAAAGGGCCGTCTCCCTCAGGGCCTTGCTCGGCAGCGTCCCCGTATGGAGCCCCGCGCCCCCTATATAGGGGTCGCGCTCGATTACCGCCACCTTCTTGCCCAGTTTGGACCCCTGTATGGCCGCCTTCTCCCCGCCCGGGCCCGAGCCTATTATTAAAAGGTCGTATTTTTTCATTACCCTCTACCCATGTCCAAAAAAAACCTATTCAAACTCCACGCCCCTCTCAATGCCCCGGACTTTATCCCGGATTTTCACAGGGACTTTATTAATAGCGCCTTCACATCAAGAGGCAAAAAAATCAACTTGCAAGTCTATGAATATAACGGTTTACGTTGTGGGAAGTAAAGCCTTTTTTGCCCGCCACTCATGCTTCGAAAGAGCCCTCATCTTAACGAAGGCTTCTGCGGTGTTCCCTGCCCCTCCGCCGCCTTATCCCTCACCTTTAATACCCCTTCAAGGAGCGGGCCGGAGATGACCGCCCGGGCTTAAAGCACTTTTATTTCTTCTCTCTCTCAAGTATTGGATAGGCGATATTGGTTATGTAGGAATTAATCCTCTTCAAGTTGGCCAGGATGTCGAGGTGGATGGAAATAGTCTCCACAGTCTCCCTCAAGCCAGCGTGGAGCCTCTTGATATGCGCGTCCCTCAACTCCCTTTCCATCTCCGAAAGGGCCTGCTTTCTGTCGGCGAGCTTTTTGGCAAGGCTATAGTCGCTCTCGGTGAAGGCGGCCACACCCAGCTCGAAGTTCTCCACCACCTTGCTGTGAAAGAGTTTTATCTCCTCAAGGCCTTCCTTGGAGAAGGTCAAATGCTTCCTCAACCTCTTTCTCGCCATCTCCATCAGGTTCTTGTCGATAACGTCACCTATGTTTTCCATGGTGTCGGAAAAGAGTATTATCTCAATTTCCCTTCTCGCCTGCCCGTCGTTGAGCCCCGCCCTCGAGACCTTTGTGAGGTAGAGTTTTATCTCCCTGTCGAGAATATCTATATAGTCGTCCTTTTTCTCTATCTTCTCTATATACCGCATGTCCTCTGTCTCAAAGGCGGCGATTGCGTTTCTCAGCATATCCCTCACAATATCGGATTGTCTTATACATTCCCTCGACGACTGTGCCAGCGCCAGCGTCGGGGAGGTCAATACCATTGGGTCGAGGTAGTTGGGCGCGAACCTCCCTTTTACGGCCCTCTCGGGTACGAGCTTTTTAACGAGGTTTGTAAAGGGGACGGTAAAGGGCAGGAATAGAACGGCGATGCCGATATTAAAAAGGGTGTGGGCGTTGGCCACTTGCCTGGGAAGTTCACTGGCCGTCAGCCCCGTTAAACGGGTGAATGTGCCGAGGAAGGGCAAAACAATGATGACGCCGAATATCTTGAATATCACATGCGCCATGGCCACCCTCTTGGCGTCCACGGTGGCGTTTACGCTCGCAAGGAGCGCCGTGGCGCAGGTGCCTATGTTGGCGCCGAGCACTATGGGCATCGCCGCGTCAAGGCTCAGGAGCCCGGTGTGGGCCGCGGTTATGGCAAGTCCGAGGGTGGCGGCGCTCGATTGAAAGATGGCGGTAAGGAGAGCTGAAATTATTATCCCCGCTAAGGGGTCGCTGCTGACCCCCAGAAGGGCGTCCCTCAAAAGGGGGTTTTGTGAGACGGGCTCGAAGGTCGCGATAAGTATCTTTAGAGCATAGAAGACAAAACCGAAGCCCAGTACGGCGAGGCCCGCGTCCTTGGTGCGCCCTCCCTTTGACAGGAATACCATGAGGATTCCAACGCCTACGAGAAGCGGCGCGTAGTCATAGACCTTGAAGGCTATTATCTGCACCGTAAGGGTCGTGCCAATGTCGGCGCCGAGTATGATGCCCATGGTCTCGTTGAGACCAATAAGCCCGGCCCCCACAAAGCCTACGAGCATTACCGTCGTGGCGCTCGAGCTCTGGAGAAGACCCGTTATGACGGCGCCAACGCCGAGGCTCTTGAAACGGTTGCTCGTGGCCTTTAGGAGAAAACTCTTGAGCTTTCCCCCGGCGGACTTCTGCAGGCCCTCGCCGGCGAGCCTTATGCCGTAAAGCATAAGCATTACGCCGCCGAAAAAAGTAATAATGGTCAGTGTCATAGTCTCCCGGTTTCAAAGGTTTTTCGAATTAATAATATATCTAATACGCCCTTAGCGCAAGAAAACTCCTTAACCTTTTGCCTTGCTTTTTTCCAATGCGAAAGTATAATTATCAACACGTCTTATTTAGATTGATTTTTTATTACAATGACCTTCAGGAGGGTTTATGACGACGATAGTAAGCATAACGGCGAGAGAGATACTCGACTCAAGGGGCAACCCCACGGTAGAGGCCGAGGTGCTCCTCGGCGGTGGTTTCAAGGGGAGGGCCGCCGTGCCCTCGGGCGCCTCGACGGGCAGGTTCGAGGCCGTTGAGCTGAGAGACGGGGACAAAAAAAGGTTTAACGGCAAGGGCGTTTTAAAGGCCGTAAGCGCCGTTAATACCACGATAGCAAAGGCCCTCATGGGCATCGACGCCATGGACCAGGTCATGCTCGACAGGACGCTTATAGAACTCGACGGCACGAAGAACAAGAAAAAGCTCGGCGCCAACGCCATACTCGCTGTTTCGCTTGCCGCGTCAAAGGCCGCGGCCGAGGCGACGCTCCAGCCGCTGTACCGCTATATCGGCGGCGCCAACGCGAGGACCCTGCCAGTGCCCATGATGAATATCATAAACGGCGGGGCCCACGCAGACAACAACCTTGACATACAGGAGTTCATGATAGTGCCGGCCGGTTTTTCCACCTTCAGCGAAGCGCTCAGGGCGGGCGTAGAGGTCTTCCACGCCCTGAAAGGTATACTCTCAA
>BTQV01000095.1:0-5913 GCA_036986055.1 Thermodesulfobacteriota bacterium | reverse complement strand
CCCTCTATAAAGGCGAGTATGTCTCTTTGTCTCGGGGTAAGTTTTTTCTCGTCCACGGGGTTTTCCTTATAGGGATACATTTGTTACCCTATATTAGTTGAAAGTTTATATTCTGTCAAGGAAGAAGGACCCGGCGCCGCCCCTTGCCATATACACATTATTTTGCTATAATTTGTGTATAATATAGAAGGAGGTTACGCCTGATGTTAAGGACAAATATTGAACTTGATGAAAAACTGGTGGACGAGGCCCTTAAACTCACCCATATCAAGACCAAGAAAGACCTCGTAAATTACGCCCTCAAGGAACTCGTAAGCAAGATGAAGAGGAAAAAACTGCTCGACTTCGAGGGGGGGGTGGAATGGACGGGCAGCCTCGACAAGATGAGGAAGAGCAGAATATGATACTTGTGGATACGAGCGTATGGGTCGACTTCTTAAGGGGCGTAAACTCCCGTGAGCGGAGGACCCTCCACAGGCTCATAGAGGACGAGGAGGATATTGCGATTACGGGAATAATCCTCACGGAGATCCTACAGGGGATAAGAAAAGACGGGGATTTCAGAGTGATACAGGACTACCTCCTTGAGTTCCCGGACTACAGTCCAAAGGCCCCGGAGACCTACCTCAAGGCGGCCGGGATTTACAGGGATTGTAGGCGCAGGGGCAAGACCGTGAGGAAGACGGTGGACTGCATAATCGCCGCTATATGTATCGAAAACGGCCTTACTCTCCTGCACAAGGACAGCGACTTCGACCATATTGAGGCATGCACGGGGCTTAAGGTATTGAAGGTGGGTTAGACCTGCCATCGGCGACTAAGGTAAAAGCTATTCTGCGTGTTTTAGTATGGGTTTTAGCCAGAAGAATTGTAACGAAAAGATAGGGTCGATGATGGAATTTATTGAGTTAAACAGGCTAATGAACTTTGCAGGACAATTTTGGAAAGCATGGGATAATTATAACGAGAAACTAATCACATATGAAGTTTGGCAAGATAATTATGAGGAAGAGGAGTTTTATGAGGAACAGTTATTGCAACATGAGTCGGATCTCGAAGAATCCGTAGACGAATTAATAGAATCTTTTTTACAGCTTAGCAGAAAAGTATGTGTTCAAAATGTAGCGATTGTGCCTAGCAAAGAGAAAAAGGTTTTCAAGGAAATAATAAATATTTTATCAAAAAATTTGCTTGAAAGCAGTAAAGAAATAAAAATTATAGACCTGATGAAATCAAGCAAGAAAATATTTCCCGATAATATTTTTCGTATAGAAGAAGTAATAAATTTTGCCAAATTTAAGCTCTTGCTTGACCTTCCTTACTTTAATCCCGATGCATGGCTCAAGGAGTATACAAAGATTAACCCACTAGTTTTAAGTTTAGATAGTAGGCTGCCAAGAGAAATTGAAGAGAGACTTAATGAAGCGACTTTTTGCTATATATATGGATTCTATAATGCAAGTACAGCGATATGTCGTTCTGTGCTAGAAGGACTCCTAAAAAAGAATTTACGAAAAGAAATCCCGAATGTCGAAAGGAGAACATTAAAAGAATTGCTTAGTTGGTTAGAAAAAAAATCGACTGATGAGAGGGAAGTCGCTTGGAATGTAAATAAGGTGAGCAGACAGGCCAATAAAATTTTGCACAATCTACATGCAAAGATATCAAAGAGTAAATCTAAAACAATTTTGCTTAATACAAGGAAACTATTGGAGGAATTACTTTAGGTGCGGTAGTCGGATAATCCCCCCTATTCGAGACGTGTTCAGGGATTATATACCCTCTTAGAAGACCCGTCTATTTACCCCCCGAAAAACTCCTCCATGAAGACCTCGCAGTCGTCGACGAGTATGCCCGTCTCGCCCGCCTCTTTTTCCGAGAACTTGGCGTTGCCCCTTTTGGTCTTAAGTTCCTCGGAGGTGCATTGGGCGAAGGGCACGGCGTCGGAGGTGTGGGTCTTTAGTTCAACGGGCGTGGGGTGGTCGGTAAGGGCGAGGAGTGTAAACTCTTCGCCTGAAAGGCCCGCGAGCATGGCACCGACAATCTCACTGTCAAAGTCCTCTATGGCCTTCAGTTTGTCATCGAGACGTCCCTGGTGGCCCGCCTCGTCAGGAGCCTCCACATGGACGCAGATAAAATCCTTGCCGTCCTTGAGGGCCTTCAGCGCGTACTCCACCTTGCCTTTATAATTCGTATCTATGTAGCCGGTTATTCCAGGGACATTTATGACCTCGAGTCCGGCATAGACCCCTATGCCCTTCATAAGGTCGACGGCCGATATTATGGCCCCGTCCACGCCGAACCTCTCCTTCAGGGTGGGTAGTTCCGGGGCAACGCCCTGCCCCCAGAGCCAGATGGAAGTGGCAGGCCTTTTTCCCTCGGCCTCCCTCTTCCTGTTTACCGGGTGGGCGGATAGAATTTCCCATGAGAGTTCGATTAGTTCTCTGAGTTTTTCCGCGCCCTCGCCTTCGGGAAGGTGCCCCGATATCTCTTTATCGGAGATGTCATGGGGAGGTGTGGTCTTGAGTTTCTTGTAAAGCCCCTCGGGCGCGTCTTCCCAGACCATCAAGTGCCTGTAAGCGGTTCCGGGATAAAACCTTACACCGCGGCCTTTAAGATGATTATCGAGGTCTGAAATAATCTCACGGGCTTCTTCCGTTGAGATATGTCCGGCGCTGTAATCGACCATTACCTTCGGCCCCCCGCCCCCTGAAAGGGTTACGAGGTTGCACCTGAAGGCCGTGTCATTCGCCCCGAGCTTTACCCCGATGGAGGCCGCCTCGAGGGGCGCTCTGCCCCTGTAATATTTGGCCGGGTCGTAACCGAGGATGCTCAAATTCGCCACGTCGCTTCCCGGGGCGTACCCCTGGGGCACGCTCGCAAAGAGGCCGAACCTGCCCGTGCCCGCCAGGAGGTCGAGGTTCGGCGTGGCGGCGTAGTCGAGGGGGGTCAGTCCGCCGAGCGTCTCTATGGGGTTGTCGGACATGCCGTCGCCTATGAGGATTATGTGCTTCATCTTTTATATCCCTTTGCCTTTGGCGTTAGCCTTTGGCATTAAACCGGAAGAGCCGGAATTATAATCTTAACCGGCCCGCTGCGCTCCAAGTATATCTTATTAGACAACCTGATACCCGCTTTGTCAATCCCCTATAAACCCATAACCTTTACAATCTCCTTTATGTCGGCCGCGACGTTCAAAGGCTCCTCGGAGGTGGCCAGCGCCCTGTCAGGGTCCTTGAGGCCGTGGCCCGTAAGCGTGCAGACCACCGTATCCCCGTCGTTCAGGATCCCTTCTTTCTTCTTTTTTATCGCGCCCGCCACGCTCGCCGCGCTCGCCGGCTCGCAAAATACGCCCTCTCTCGATGCGATGAGTTTGTAGGCGTCGAGTATCTCCGTGTCGGAGACCGCCTCTATTACACCGCCGCTCTCATCGCGCGCCTTTTCAGCCCCCTTCCAACTCGCAGGGTTTCCTATCTTTATGGCCGTGGCCAGGGTCTCGGGGTTGTCAACGGGGTGCCCGAGTACTATGGGCGCCGCGCCCTCGGCCTGAAAGCCCATCATCTTGGGGAGGTTCGCGATAAACCCTTCTTTCTCATACTCCTTGTAGCCCTTCCAGTAGGCGGTAATATTGCCGGCGTTCCCAACAGGGAGGAAGTGGAAGGTCGGCGCGTGCCCCAGGTGCTCGCATACCTCGAAGGCGCCCGTCTTCTGCCCCTCTATCCTGAAGGGGTTAAGGGAGTTAACGAGAGAAACCGGATAGTTCGCCGTTACCTCCTTTACTATCTCGAGGAGTTCGTCGAAGGTGCCCTTTATCTGGAAGACGGCGGCGCCGTGCATTATGGCCTGGGAGAGCTTGCCGAGGGCAACCCCGCCTTCGGGCACGAGCACGTAGGCCTTCATCCCGGCCCTTGCCGCATAGGCCGCGGCCGCGGCAGAGGTATTACCCGTGGACGCGCATATAACGGCCCTACTTCCCTCTTCCCTCGCCTTTGAGACGGCCATGGTCATGCCCCTGTCTTTGAAGGAGCATGTGGGGTTCAACCCCTCGTACTTGAATAAAAGCCTGATATCGCCGAATACGGCCTTGAGGTTAACCGCCTCTATTAAAGGGGTGTTGCCTTCGAGGAGCGTGGTTATGGCCTCTTCCTTCACAGGGGGAAGGAAATCCCTGTACTCCCTTATAACGCCCCTCCACGAATCTTTTTTACTCAGTTGTTGCACCTATATTCTCCTCTATCCTGATGTATGTGACCCTGTCGGTAATCACGTCGAGTGCCTCTATCTCCTTTATGGCGCCCCTCATCTCCCTCTCAGCGGCCCTGTGCGTGACTATGACCACTGGCACGGCGGCGCCAACCTTACGCCCCTTCTGTATCACCGAGGAGATGCTTATGTTATGGGAGCCGAGCAGGCCCGAAATCCTCGAGAGCACCCCCGGGCTGTCCATTGCCTGAAACCTTATGTAATAGGGCAGTTCCACGCCGCCCATATCCTTAATGCCGATATCTTTAACCTTGTCGCGGCAGTACGACAGCGGCGGGACGCGCATTGAGATCCCCTTCTTGAGGTTCCTGCATATGTCAACCACGTCGGCAACCACCGCGCTCGCCGTTGGCATCATGCCAGCCCCCATGCCGTAGAGCATGACAGAGCCCACGGCGTCGCCTTTCAGGAAGACGGCGTTATAGGCGCCGTCCACGGCGGCAAGGGGGTGGTTCTCTGGTATCATCGTGGGGTGGACCCTCGCCTCCACAAGCCCGTCTGCGGCCTTGGCTATGGCGAGGAGTTTTATCCTCCAGCCGAACTCTTTGGCGAACTTGATGTCTATGGGGTCTATGGACGTTATTCCCTCCGTATAAATCTTGTCAAGGGGGAGGTACGTGCCGTAGGCGAGGTTTATGAGTATGGCGAGTTTATGGGCCGTGTCCACGCCCTCAATGTCATAGGTGGGGTCGGCCTCGGCATAGCCCTTATCCTGGGCGAGTTTCAGAACGTCCTCGAACTTCCCGCCCTCGTCGGTCATCTTGCTCAGTATATAGTTGGCCGTGCCGTTTATTATGCCGTAGATTGACTCGACCCTGTTGGCCACAAAACCTTCTTTCAGGGCCTTTATGATGGGTATGCCCCCGCCCACACTCGCCTCAAAGCCAATGTCAAGCCCCTTTCGGGCGGCCGTGGTAAAAATCTCCTCACCGTGCGTGGAGAGAAGCGCCTTGTTGGCCGTGACCACGTGCTTGCCCTTTTCCATGGCGCCGAGCACAAAGTCCTTCGCAACCCCGGTGCCGCCCACGAGCTCTATCACTATCGATATCTCAGGGTCGCCTATTACCTGGGCCGCGTCCGTGGTAAGAACGCCCTCTTCGAGGGCGACGCCGCGGTCACGCGTTATATCGGTATCGGCCACCCTCTTCAACACCACCTCGGCGCCGAGACGGTCGCTTATAACGCGCCCGTTCTCCTTGAGGACCCTTGCCACGCCCGTGCCTATGGTGCCAAAGCCTATGAGCCCTACATTTATCCTATCCATCGTTAATATCCTTAATATCCTTATTAACCTTAATATCCTTTATTGGCGCCGCGCAATCAAACGGCGCCAAGGGCCGGCGCAATGGCCTTCCTTATCCCCTTTGCCGCCTGCCTTATCCTGTGCTCATTCTCAACGAGGGCGATCCTTACGAATTCATCGCCGTTATCGCCGAACCCTATGCCCGGGGATACGGCCACCTTCGCCTTCTCAAGGAGGAACTTGGAGAACTCAAGGGACTTCATCTCCCTCAATGGCGCTGGTATCCTGGCCCATACGAACATGGTGGCCTTGGGTTTTTCTATCTCCCATCCGGCCTTTGAAAAACTCTCAACTAATACGTCCCTCCTCATCCTGTACATCTCGCATATCTCACGGACGCAGTCCTG
>BTQV01000094.1:0-5915 GCA_036986055.1 Thermodesulfobacteriota bacterium | reverse complement strand
AATGTGCATGCCTTCCAAGTTTCAAAATTACAGATAAAAATCCACCTCAAGAAGACCGATACACAGGCCTTCTCCGTGAAAAACCACTTGAAAATTATCCCATAGATTCAAAAGGTTTACAAGGCGGGGGTGGTCAGGAGACGAGTCCAACTGGGGCAGGGAAGGTTAACTCTGGAGGGGCAGGGCAAAATTAAAATTTTGCGCCGAGGCGCGGGCGCATAAACCTCCGCCCCTTAACCGGACATGGTTATGGCGAATGATTAATAAAATGCGGACGCGCGTCTTTATCAACCCGTCATCACGGGATTGACGGGCCTCTCCATGCGGCCGGCCTCCAACCCGGTACGGCCGCTCCAAGAAACCCGCTTAACGAAGTGTGGGGGCTTAAGCCCTTCAGTCCGCCTGTTTTCTCAAGAAGGTGGGCGTATCGTATATATCGTCATCCATGGTGTTGAAGCCGCCCGATTTTCCCAGTCTCCGCAATTCGCTCGTCTTTAAGTCCCTGGACTTTTCCATATCCTTCCTCATTACGGTAGGGACATCGAGGTCGTCGATAACAGTTGCGATAGGCAGGTTGTCGTGAGTCTTTCTGCCCTCACCCGCCTTACCGAAACCCGTGGCTATGACCGTCACCCTCACATCCTCGCCCATGGTCTCGTCTATGACCGCGCCGAAGATGATGTGGGCGTCGTCGTGGGCCTCTTCGTATACGAGGCTCGACGCTTCGTGCACGTCATGGATCGTCATCTCCGAAGAGCCGGTGATGTTTATCAACACACCCCTGGCCCCGTGTATGGAGATATCCTCAAGGAGCGGTGACGAGATGGCCTTTCTCGCCGCGTCATGGGCCCTCTGGTCTCCCGACGCCGTGCCGCTGCCCATAAGGGCCTGGCCCATCTCCGACATAATGGTCTTGACGTCGGCGAAGTCAACGTTTACGAGGCCCGGGACGGTTATGACGTCGGATATGCCCTTTACGGCCTGGAAGAGCACTTCGTCGGCCTTCTGGAAGGCCTCCGCAAGCGTCGTGTTCTTGCAGGCCACGGACAGGAGCCTCTGGTTGGGTATGGTTATGACCGTATCCACCATGTCTTTGAGTTTTTCAAGCCCCTCTTCTGCCTTCTTCATCTTCTTCGTCCCCTCGAAGGCGAAGGGCTTGGTTACAACGGCCACTGTAAGGGCGCCGGACTCTTTCGCTATCTCCGCTATTACCGGACTCGCGCCCGTGCCCGTGCCGCCGCCCATGCCGGCCGTTATAAAAACCATGTCGGCTCCCGCGAGCGCTTCGGAGAGTATCTCCTTTGATTCAATGGCGGCGTTTCTGCCAACATCGGGGTTGGCCCCGGCCCCCAGACCCTTTGTAAGCGAGGAGCCGATTTGTATCTTCATCGCCGCGCCAGAGCTTCCAAGGGCCTGTACGTCCGTATTCGCCGCGAGGAATTCCACCCCGTGAAGCCCCGAATCTATCATGGTGTTCACGGCGTTTCCGCCGCATCCACCCACGCCAATCACCTTCATCCTCGCACCGGCGTTAAAGCCGTCTTCAAATTCAATAGTCATGTCCACCTCCTTTTGATAGAGTGAATCAAAAAAACTTGACGGCATTTATCTGCCCTAGAAAAACTCCCTTACCCAGCCCTTCATCCTTGAAGTGAGCTTGTTGAATATGTTGCCCCCGGCCCGCTGGAAATGGGTCCCACTCATGTGCTTGCTCCCGAACTGAATGAGGCCGACGCCTGTAGAGTACATGGGGCTGCTCACAACGTCCACGAGGCCCGTTATGCCCGTGGGCACGCCCTTCCTGACAGGAAGGTTAAAGACCTGCTCGGCCAGCTCCGCGGCCCCCTCCATGGCCGACGTGCCCCCTGTGAGCACAATGCCCGAAGAGACGAGGGTGTCGTAGCCGGAGCGAACTATCTCCCTGTTAACGAGTTCGAATATCTCCTCTATCCTCGGCTCCAGTATCTCGCAGAGCATATACCTTGAAACCTTCTTCGTCTTATGCCCACCCACGCTCGGCACGTCTATGATATCGTCCCTTGAGACCATGGCCGTCATGGCGCAGCCGTATTCCTTCTTTATCCTCTCGGCCACGCTCGACGGCGTCCGGAGCCCCACGGATATGTCCCCCGTGGCCTGGTTCCCGCCGAGCGTTATGACCGTCGTGTACTTTATGGTGCCGTTGTGATAAAGGGCGATGTCGGTGGTGCCGCCGCCGATATCCACGAGCACGACGCCTATCTCCTTCTCGTCGTCGTTCAAGACCGCCTCGCTCGAAGCTATCTGCTGTAATACTATATCCTCAACGTCGAGGCCCGCCGTGTTGGCGCATTTTATTATGTTCTGCGCCGAAGCGACGGCCGCCGTCACTATGTGGACCTTCACCTCGAGCCTTATCCCTATCATCCCGAGAGGCTCCTGTATGCCCTCCTGGTCATCGACGATATATTCCTGTGGGATGACGTGTATGACCTCTCTGTCGGGGGGTATGACCACGGCCTGGGCCGCCTCTATAACCCGGTCTATATCCGAAGACGTAATCTCCTTGTTCTTGATGGCTATGACGCCGTGGCTGTTAAAGGCCCTCACGTGACCTCCGGCTATGCCGCAGTACACCTTGTTGATCTCGCACCCGGCCATGAGCTCGGCCTCTTCCACGGCGCGCTTTATGGACTCAACGGTACTCTCGATATTTACCACGACCCCCTTCCTCAAGCCCTTGGAGGGATGCGTTCCTATGCCGATAATCTCCACGCCGTCCTTGGTCTTCTCGCCCACTATGGCGCATACCTTGGTGGTGCCGATATCGAGCCCTACTATTATGTTCTCTTTTTTGGCCATCTAAATCCCGCCCCTCCCCTTTGAGACTTCGGAGTTGAACCGCACTACCACTTCCCTGTCGCTGTCCAGGTCCATGGACCTTATGCCCCTTAAAGACCCCTTCCTCAGTTCGAGTATCCTTTCGAACCTCTTGAGCCTCTCCTCAAAGCCCGTCGTGCCGAGCCTTAATCTCACGCCCTCGTCAAGGGTGCTGAGCGTGAACCCGTAGAGGGGGTCGACGTTTATCTCCGAGATATTATCGGCGTTAAACCCCTTCCTCTGCTCAAGAAGGCTTATGAGCCTCATAAGCCCGGCCACGTAGTCCCCCTCTCCGGGACCCGAAGCGCTGTCGTCGAGCCCTGTTACCACGGGCAGGTCCACCGCGTCGCCCGGAGACAATTTCTTGAAGATAATACCGTGGCTGTCCATGACGTAGAGCCTGTCCATCTTGACGATTGCCACGGGCCGGCGCTCCTTTATCTCAAAACTCAGGGTGTCGGGAAGTCTTCTCTTTAGCCTCACCTCGTCGACCCACGGATTTTTCTTAACGCCCTTTTTGGCTTCGGCGATGCTGAAGGAAAAAATATTCTTCCCTTCATGAACGCCTGAGAGGGTTATCACTTCCTCGGCTGTCACCCTTTCATTACCCGTGACGTTTACCGTGCGCAGCGTAAGATAAGGCGTCTTGAGCGCCGCCCTGTAAAGCCACAGGGCCGAGTAGCCGGTGAAACCAAGGGCCCCGATTATAAAGACGGCCAGAAAAAGCCTCTTCACAAAGCGGCCGGCCCTCCTTAAAAAGGGCTCTCTCTTTTTCCTGTTGGACTTTCTTTTCTTGCCCGGCCTCTTTAACATCTCAATCTTCCGCTAAAACTTATTGAGCGACGCCCCCTCGAGCATCCTTACCACAAGGCCCCTGTAATCGAGCCCCGAGGCCGCCGCGGCCATGGGAAAAAGGCTCGTCTCCGTAAGGCCCGGCACAGTATTCACCTCGAGGACAAAGGGTCTCTCCCTGTCGTCAAGGACGATATCCACCCTCGCCGCGCCGCTGCATCCGAGCGCCCCGTAAGAGTCGATGGCAGCCTTTCTGACCCTCTTTTCAACGGCCTTTTTTAGCGGGGCGGGTACGGCAAACTCCGTCTCGCCCCTGGTATACTTTGCCTTGAAACTATAAAAACCCTTCTTTGGGATAATCTCCACAACGGGGAAGACCTCGCCGTCGAGCACGGCCACGGTAAGTTCCCTCCCCTCGACAAACTCCTCAACGAGCACCCTCCCGGAGTATTTCTTCGCCCTGGCCACTGCCCCCTCAATCTCGCTCCGTCTCTTAACCACCGTAACGCCTATGGTGGAACCCTCCCCTGCGGGCTTTACTATAAGCGGGAGCTTTAATGCGCGAACCCCCGGGCGTCCTCCGGGCACAACGAACCGCGGCGAGGGGATGCCGTGGTACGTGAAAATCTTTTTGGCCGTAACCTTGTCCATCGCCATGGCGCTGGCGAGCACTCCGGAGCCGGTATAGGGCAGGCCCATGACCTCGAGCGCCCCCTGCACGGAGCCGTCTTCTCCCAATCTTCCGTGGAGCGCGATAAAGGCCGCGCCCGCGCCGCGCCTTTTAAGCCTTGCGCAAAGGTCCTCTCCGGCGTCTATGGCCACGGCCCTGTAACCAGCGGCCTTCAGGGCCGTGACCACCGCCGAACCGGTCTTAAGAGAGACTTCTCTTTCCCTTGAAACGCCGCCCATAAGGACCCCTATCAATTTATCCTTGAATGAGGACTTCTTCGGTCTCGTCACCTTTGCTCAGTCCTCTCCTATGACCTTTATCTCGGGTTCAAGGACGATCCCCGTCCCCTTGTAGACCCGGTCCCTTATAAGGGCCATGAGAGAGAGCACGTCCGCGGCCCTCGCCCCGCCCCTGTTCACTATGTAGTTGGCATGTACTTCGGAGACTGCGGCCCCGCCCCTTGCAATCCCTTTCAGGCCCGCCTCTTCTATGAGTTTTCCTGCGACCTTTCCTTCGGGATTCTTGAATATAGACCCGGCGCTGGGAAGATTTATGGATGATGTGGACTTGCGCCTGCGCGCGAATTCGGCCACACTCTCCCTCACCTCTTCGGCAGTGCCCTTTTCAAAAGAGAGGTGCACCCTGGTAACGACGGAGCCTTCCGTGAAACCGGCGGACCTGTAGGAAAAATCTATCTCGCTCCCGGGGATAAAACCGCGCTTGCCTTTCCTCGTCATAATCTCCACACCCTCGATAACTTCCTTCATCTCATGGCCGTATGCGCCGGCGTTCATGACTGCGGCGCCGCCAACGGTCCCGGGTATGCCTGACGCGAACTCAAGCCCCTTCAACCCCCTCTGGGCGCACTCCGAAACAAGGGCCGCGAGCTTCACCCCGGCCCCGGCCACCGCGCTCACTTCGTCGCGCCAGTTTATCTCATTGAAACCTTCGGTCATGTTCACCACTATGCCCCTTACGCCCCCGTCGCGAACAAGGAGGTTTGTTCCAGACCCGAGGATATAGAGAGGGAACCTCCTCGAAGAGGCGAAGTTCATGAGGTCCTTCAAATCGCTCTCGTCCTGCGGAAAGGCCATAACGTCGGCCGGGCCTCCGACCCTCAGCGACGTGCAATCCCTCATGGGCACGCCGAAGAGGACTTTCCCCTTGAAACGCTGGACGAAAAAGAGTTGCTGTTGTACGGGCATCTTAACTCCCCTGTCTATACGATGCGGAGGTTCTCCGAACCCCTTCTTTTTTTAAGGTCTTCAACGAGGGCAACGCCCGCCTTCCACACATCCCCGGCCCCGAGCGTTATGACCATATCTCCCCTTTGCACAACCCCACCGAGGTAGGCGGGCACTTCCTTCACGTCCTTGATGTAAGTGATGTCCTTGTGGCCGTGTTCCTTTATTGCCCTGTAGAGCGTCTCTCCGGAAAGCCCTTCGACCGCCTCCTCCCCGGCGGGGTATATATCGGTAAGGACGAGTTTCTCCGCGTCATTAAAACAAGAGAGGAACTCCTCGAAGAGGTCCCTTGTCCTTGAAAACCTGTGGGGCTGGAAGACCGCCACCACCCTGCCCTCAAAGCAATTCTT
>BTQV01000093.1:0-5919 GCA_036986055.1 Thermodesulfobacteriota bacterium | reverse complement strand
AGCCCCACCTTCGCCGCCTTCCTCAGCACATAGGATAAGGTGCGGTCCACAAACCTGTAGAACTCGTGCTTATCGAGGACCTCCTCGAATTCGTACCTCGAAATAGCGGCCTTCGCGCCCTTCCATTCAAACCCCGCATCTTCTTCGTGAGAGAGGGCGATCTTCGTCTCCTCGGCCTTTTTAATAAGACCGTATGGGATGTCATCGATGCCAAGGCCCATCTTTGAGGCGAAATGTTCGGCGAGCCACCTGTCTATATCGTGGCCTCCGAGCACCTGCGCCCTTTCGGGCTTGGCGATAACGTGCACCTCGTCGATATTGAGCCTCAAGACCATGCAGTCCAGGGTGCACCCGCCAAAATCCACCACCATTACGGCCTTGTCTTTCTTGCCCGCCACCTGGTAGCCAACGGCGGCGGCCAGCGGCTCCTCGATGAACCTGACGTTAACCCCCTTGAAGACCCTGGTGGCGATATCCTTGAGCGCCTTGTTGTAAGCCGTAAAGCCGATGGGCACGGTAATATAAAAGGCGTCGGCCCTGTTCTTCGAAAAAAGCGCGAACCACCCGGCTGATATGCCCGTGCCTTTTATGTGCCGGTAGAGCGCCCTCAAGAACCTCTCCATGCACTCCATCCCCCTGGGCGTCGTGTCAAGGAGCATCTGCTTTATGTTCACTATGGGGTTTTCATCAAAGACCTCTGCGCCTATGGTATTCGTTTCAGGGCTCAGTATCGTGGGGATTATGTGAACACCGTCGTACTGCCTCGATATGGGGTCCATAACCACGAACTCGGGCACGGCGCCCTTCCTCTTCCTCATAACGACGGTATTTGTGGCCCCCAGGTCTATGGAGACGCACTCGTCGGGCATGGGGCCCTTTTTCGTATCATCTCCGAGGGACCGGCGGGCCGCGGGGCCGCATACCTCTTTTACAAACAAAGGCCTTTCTATCTCATTGCCGTGATAGGTATCCTTCATCTTCTGGAGCTTGGCAAGGGTCTTTTTAATCGAGTCCCGCAATTGCCTGGGCTGAATCCATACATGCGCGTACGGTTTCAGCGTATCCATAAAACGTATATCCTTGAGGGCGGCGCCCTGCTCATCGAATATCCCGGCGAGCCTCTTGGCGTACTTCTCCCTTTCGAACCTCCTCTTCTTCGATTCCTTGAGGCTCATGTCCTCGGCGGAAAGGATATAGTCGACGACATCGAGCGCCTCCACGTCCTCCATCCAGCTCCTTACCGTAAAAAAGGCGAGGGCCTTGTCCATGACCTCCAGCAGAAAATCGTAGAACTCCGGGGTCTTGGGAGTCTCCTTGATAATGTCCACCAGGGCGTGCTCCCTGGCAAAGGGGTCCTTTATCTCAAGGGACGCCGCGTAGGCCTCCTCAAGGGACCTCTTGAAAAGGTCGAAGAGCTCGGTCCTTCCGGCCAGCTCCCCCGCTATGAATATAAGGGCGTATTTCCTGTAATAAGGCTCCTGGATAAAGGCCGAGGCGTCGATGGCAAGTGTTATCCCCTCCCTGTAAAGGTCGAGGAAAGGGCCCTTTTTGGGCATCACGCTCGCCACACCAAGGAGCGTATACTTCCTGTAAAAGGAGTAGTCCAGGGTCTTGGGCAGTCGCTTGGCTATTAATTCGAGGTCGGGCTCCTTGAATCTCGGCTTATCGGGAAGGCCCAGCGCGAGCCTCCAGGCATGGAGCCTCAAGGGCTCAAAATCCTCTGTAGTGGGCAGTTCCCTCGTTATCTTCAGGAGTTCGGTCAACCTGTGGTGGTCTTCGGTGATGGCGTCCGCGGCGACGATCGCCGACTCCACCGCCTTCAGGTATACCGGCAGGAACGAGCCCAGGAGCGGCAGCCCCTTTACAAACCCGAAGAGGAGTTCGCACCTCTCCACAGGGTCCTTCACGGTTGAGATAAGTTCAAAACCGAGTTCAAATAGGTCCAGGCTCTCAAGGCTCTTGGGGAGTTCGTTCGTTATGCGGCCGAGGACGTCTCTGAGCAGAGCCCTGTCTCCTCCGTCTTTAAGCTCGTGGATAGTCTCCCTCAAGCGTTTTGCCGGACTCGTCATATCCCCTCCGCGTTTATTTCTCCGAAACCCGTGGCGACTACGGCCCCGTCCACGCCTATCCTCACCTCTATCTTTCCCGCCATGTAAAAGTCCTTTATCCCGTAACGGGGGGTTAGAATATGGAGCCTCTGGTTCGTGGAACCCCGGGCCAACGTCGTCTTCTCGGGCCTCGTAAAGTCGTAGGGGCCGTCTACGAGTACGTCAATAAACTCCAGTGCCTTACAAAGCCTTTCATCTTCTTCTATCTCCTCGAGGGTGAAACCCGTATATACCACGGTTGAGAGCCCGTAAACCTCTCTCGCCGTCTTCAGGAGCGCAGTCAATCCCAGGGGCTGGCTGAAGGGTTCTCCGCCGCTAATTGTAATGCCCTCAACGGACGAGTCCCTTGCCTGCCTGCACACACCCTCCACACCGGCCTCAAAGCCGGCGTCAAAGGGGTGGGTGGCAGGGTTAAAGCAATTCCGGCAGTCCCTCGCACATCCCTGAAAAAATATCACCGTACGGAGGCCCGGCCCGTTTACCGTCGATACCGGTATCACCGAGTGGAGGTTCAAGACCATATTCATCTTCTTTGTTTGTTTAAGGAAGTATTCTGCTTAAAAGACAGCCGGGTGAGCCCGGCGGGAATGCGTTATTTTTCCGTATCTATCTTCACCCTTTCAGTTGTGTCAAAGTCGTCCTTTTCCTCAAAACTCACAATCTCGCCAAGGTCCCTGGTAAGTTGCTCGGCCACGTCCTTGCAGTCCTTGTAAACGGTAGAGTCTATCTCCACCCTGCCGTCCTTGGTTATCCTGATGCGAATCTCTCTGCCCATGTCCCCTGCCCTATCCCTTGATGAGAAGCTTTATCTCGCCTGTAGCCGTCTCCGTCTCCGTATCTATCTCAAAGTCAAGTGGGAGGTTCTCCTTGATGGACTCAAGGGCGTACATCTGCTTCAGGCGGTTGGAAAAAACCCTTACCACCCGCGCGTCCCCCGAGACCTCGAAGTTCCCCTCTTTTTCAAGGGAGAGCTTTATCTTGTCGCCGTCCCTGTCCACCTCGATCGTCTCTTTCTTATCGTTTATCTTGCAACTCAATAGCTCGCCCCTCTTTCTCATCTCCATAAGCGCGGCGATGACATGGGCCTTGTTCTTGAGTTGCGTCTTTATTGCCAGATAAAAAGACATCTCTCTCCCCCCTTATACGGGCTGCCCCTTTGCAGTCATTGTAAACTCCAGAGGGTTCTTCGCGAAAAAGGCTTTAATGGCCTCGCCGTTCATAAGGACATTTCTCATTAGCTCGTCTACGAGTTTATCGAGTATTCCCCTGTTCCTGGAAATAATCTCAGTCGTCCTCTCCTTGGCGTCGTCGAGTATCTTCTGTATGTCGTCAAGCACCTCAACGCCAGAGGTAATGGCGTAGTCCTGAAGACCTATAAGGCTCTTGTTGCTCATCTTGTCGCCGAAGCCGAACTCGACGACCATCCTGCGCGCTATCCCCGTGGCGAATACCAGGTCGTGAGAAGACCCCACGGTCTTTGAGTCGCCCCCCTTGAACTCCTCCTCTGCGACCATGCCGCCGAGTATTACGCCTATCTCGTCTTCAAGGTCGCGCTTGGTAAAGGTGGTCCTTATCGCCTCATCGGAGGGCACAAATGAACTATAGTTCCTGAAACTGTCGAGGCTTATGAAGACGGGCGTTGAGCCGAAGTGATGCTTCATTATTACGGTGTGACCGGCCTCGTGTATGGCGATATTGCGCTTCTCCTCATCTGAGAGCATCTCGGCCCTCTGGAGGAAGAGCGATTTGGACGCCGGCCGCGCCCTCTGGTGGCTCCATTTCCTCAGTTCCTCCACCTCCTCGCGTTTCAATACGGAGAGCGGGGTTATGTTCCTGATAGAATTGATTATGGTCTTCTGCGTCACGTCGAGCGTCACAAGCCCGTCCACCACGTCTTCCACGTCCTTTGTGGAGCCGGCCTCGTGGACGGCGTTAAAGGTGGTGACCACCGAGTCCTTTACGGCCTGCTCTATCTCGGCCCCGGTAAAGCCCTGGCTGTTCTGGGCGAATTCCCTTATGCTGAGCGCGTTTATATTCTGGACCCTCTTTTCGAGATGGATCCTGAATATGTCTTCGCGCTCCTGCACGCTCGGCAGGTCAACGAAAAAGACCTCGTCGTATCTGCCCTTTCTCCAGAGCTCAGGGGGGAGGTTCTTCGGTTCGTTGGCCGTGGATATGACGAAGACGGGCTTTTCCTTCTCCTGCAGCCACGTGATAAATGTGCCGAAGACGCGCAGTTGCGTGCCCGAGTCGCCCTGATAGCCGCTCACCCCTCCGAAGGCCTTGTCTATCTCGTCTATCCAGAGTATGCAGGGGCTTATGGCCTCGGCGAGCTGAATGACCTTTCTTATATTCTTCTCGGACTCGCCCACCGTGGAGCCGAAGAGCCTGCCCACGTCGAGCTTAAGGAGCGGCAGGTTCCATATACCCGCCAATGCCTTACAGCACAAACTCTTTCCCGACCCGGGCACTCCTATAAGGAGAAGCCCCTTGGGGATGTCAAGGCCCAGCGTTTCTATCTTGTCTCTACTGAGCCTGAAAACATGCTCCCTCTCGATAAACCACTTCTTTATCTCATCGAGGCCGCCTATGTGCTCGATAGTCTCCCTGTAGGGGTAGTAGTCGAGTATCTTCTGTTTCTGGATTATCTGCTTTTTTTCGTCCTGTATATAGGAGATGCAGTCCTCGTTGAGCACGCCGTTGTTAATGGACACCGCCTTCCTGATGACGCGTTTTATGTTGTCAACGGAAAGCCCCTGCAACGACTTGTAGAGTATGGACCTCGTCGTTGAGTGCCAGGTCTCGGGGATCAAGTGGCCGTAGGTGGCCGAGACCAGCTCCTCAATCTCCTCGTAGTCCGGGAGGCTCAATTCGAGCACCACGATATCCTCTTCGAGTTCAGGCGGTATCTCGCCGAGGGTGGGTGAGAGGATGCAGATGGCGTTAAGGGCCCTCGAGTCTTCTATGCCCGCGGGCAGGTCCCTGAACCTGCGCAGGAACTCGTGGGAGTTGAAATATCCCGAAATGTCCTTCAAGAGGAAGACGTTGTTGACGTCCTCGGCCCTCTGTATCTTCTCCTCTATGTTGGTAAGAATCTTTTCCTTGCCCATCTTCTCGGTCTTCTTCTTCTCCCCGCCGTACAGGCCCTTGGAGACCGACCACTTCCAGAAGACGAACTTCATGGATTCGCAGAGTTGCGTTAGTATCTTCTCCACCCTTCGTTCCTCGAAGGAAACGAGCCAGAGCACCGGATACCTCGCCTCTATGTGCAACTGTATTTCTTTCTGGAATTCTTTTGCGTTCATATTGCCCACTTAATGCTTAAGAGGTTATTTTTATGCATATTTTACAATAAGCATAACACATTTAAATAACCCTGTAAATCTCCCCGAAAAACTTACCACCCCTCCAATAAAGCGGCGGGGCGTGTGTGTACTCAGATTAGATTTGTCTTTAAACCCTTTTTCTGGTAATAGTTTTTGCTACGGCCCGAGTTTGAAGACTGACAATAAAACGCGCGAAAAAACCATGGCACACCCTGACAGAAAAAAACATTTATTTCTTTTAAGCCTGCTCTTGTTGAGCCTCATCATTCCGGGCAGAGTCCTGGCCAGGGGCCCGGAGGTAAAAAAACTTGCCCCCGGCGTCTACGCCTTTATCGGCGGAGAGGGGCGCACCAACTCCGGGATCGTCGTCACAAAAAAGGGTGTCATCGTCATAGACACGCAGGGCCCAAAGGCCCTCGCCCTCGAACTCAAACAACGGATAAGAGCGCTTACGGGACTTCCCGTCATATACGTCATCAACACGC
>BTQV01000092.1:0-5925 GCA_036986055.1 Thermodesulfobacteriota bacterium | reverse complement strand
CAATCCTTATCTATCACCACGCTATTTACTGGGAGCGAGGGCTGGATATATTCAGGAACGCCGCCTGCAGAAAGGTCGTCAAATACCACAACATAACCCCTGAGCATTTTTTCCTCCCCTATTCCTCAAACATCTTCAAGAACTGCCTTCTGGCCCGAAAGCAGACGGGCGAACTCATCTCCTCGGGCATAGACCTCGCCCTCTTCGATTCGCACTTCAACGCCATGGACTTTCTCTCCCGGGGTTATCCCCCGGAGAAATGCAGGATCGTCGCCCCCTTCAACAAGATACATGAATTTGAAAAGATAAAGTCCGACATAGGCGTCCTTGAAAGATTGTCCGACGGCAAGATCAACGTCCTCTTTACCGGGAGGGTGGCGCCCAACAAGGGGCACCGCCATATCCTGCATACCGCCTATTACTACAGGCTCCTTTTCGGGGACAATGTGAGGTTCATCATCGTGGGGGGGAAGGATTTTCTCCTTAACGATTATTACAGAGAACTCAAGGCGCTGCGGGGCTCCCTCCAGATCGACGACATTGTGGAGATGACGGGCACGGTATCTTTCGAAGAACTTAAATCCTATTACCTCGCCTCTCACATCTTTCTGCTCCTGAGCGAACACGAGGGTTTTTGCGTGCCCGTGCTCGAGGCCCAGTATTTTAAACTGCCGCTTATAGCCTACGCGTCCTCGGCCGTGAAAGAGACGGCCGGAAAAAACCAGCTCCTTTACAACTCCATAGATTACGAGACCCTTGCCTCATCCATCCACACCCTTTACAACGACCTTGGGGCGCGGATGTATCTGGCAGACGAAGGGTATAAGAACTTCCTGAGGTACGAGAGGGAGGGCCTTAAAAGCCTCTTCCTTTCCCAGACGAGGGCGTGCGCATGAAAAAAATTGCGGTGGTGGTCCAGAGGTGCGGCGCTGAGATAGTGGGCGGGTCCGAGGGTTATGCCTTCACGATGGCGGAGTGCCTCTCGAGGGATTTCGACGTAGACATTATAACGACTACGGCAAAAGACTATATAACATGGGAAAATTTCTATAACGAAGGCCCGGAGACTGTCTCCGATACCTTGAGGATCCTGCGGTTCCGGGTCGATTTCCAGAGGGACTCCTACTGGCATAACCTGAGCAGGTTACTCTTCAAGAACCTCGCAATCGATAAATTTTCAACGCTTGATGCTGAAGATAAAAAAACCTTTCTCGCCGAACTCGAAAAGAGCCCTCTGGGTCTTCAGGAGGAATGGGTGCGGCTAGAGGGGCCTTACTCGTCGGGTCTCATCGAACACATAAGAAAAAAGAACGACGAATACGACGCCTTTGTCTTCGTCACATATCTATACCCCACTACGTATTTCGCAATAGACGCGGTCACGGAGAGAGAGAAAATCTTCATCGTCCCCACGCTCCATGACGAACCCCCGGCGCACCTACCCATCTTCAGAAAATACTCGGCCATGAGGCAGGTCTTTCTCACCGGCGCTGAAAAGGCCTTTGCCGAGAATGACCTTAACTGGCGGGGCCAATCCGACCTTATAGGTTTCGGCCTTGAGGACCGGTTTGAGGGAGTGAAAAAATCATCGGGACGGGGACAGGAAAAATATATCCTTTACGCGGGAAGGCTCGACGAGGCCAAGGGTATAAAAAAACTCTTTGAATATTTCGGACGGTTTTCAAAAACTCATGACGGGCTGAAACTCTACACCATCGGCGATGGGGAATTCAAGACCCATAAGCAAGCCGGGGTCGAGTACCTCGGTTTTGTAAGTGAAGAGGAAAAACTCTCTCTCATGAGAGACGCCCTCGTCCTTGTCAATCCATCGGCCTACGAGAGCCTCGGCATTGCGCTCCTTGAGTCTTTCATGATGGAAACCCCGGCGCTGGTCAACGCGAAGTGCGCCGTCATGAAAGACCATATAGAAGTTTCCGGGGGCGGCTATGCCTACGGGTCTTATGATGAGTTCGAAGAGGCCTTAGAGCGTCTCATGGAAGACCCGGCGCTTAAGCGCCGCCTCGGCCGCAAGGGGCGGGAGTACTTCCTTGAGCACTATTGTCTTGAAAAATACAAGGAGAGGCTTTGCGCCCTCTTCGGCCCCGCCTCAGGCGTTACCAAAAAAGAAATACCGGCGCCTTCGTTCAAGCGTGAACTCAGCGCCGTGCCGTGAATAATTAAAAAGAAATCATCGGCCTAAAAACAACAGGATTCTCTTAAAAGGAGGCAACAGCATTGAAGAAGGCACTTATTACCGGGATTACCGGTCAGGACGGCGCGTACCTCGCCAGGCTCCTCATCGACAAGGGCTACAAGGTATTCGGGGCCGCCCGAAGGACCTCGGAGATGAACCTCGACAAACTCAAGTTCATGGGCGTGGAAGATAAAATCAATTTCGTCTCACTTGAGCTCCATGAGGTCACCAATATTCTGCGGACCATTGAAAAGATAGAGCCCGACGAGGTCTACAACCTCGGCGCCCAGAGCTTCGTTGGGGCCTCTTTTGAGATGCCCATGTATACATCCGATGTTACGGCCATGGGACCATTGAGACTGCTTGAGGCCATAAGGACGATAAACGCGAAGATAAAATTCTACCAGGCATCATCGAGCGAGATGTTCGGCAAGGTACAGGAAGTGCCCCAGAGCGAAAAGACCCCCTTTTATCCAAGGAGCCCTTATGCCGTGGCGAAACTCTTCGGCCACTGGATGACGGTAAACTACAGGGAGTCTTACTCCATGTTCGCGTGCTCGGGAATACTCTTCAACCACGAATCCCCCTTGAGGGGCCTTGAGTTCGTCACGAGGAAGATAACGCACGCCGCGGCCCGCATCAAGATGGGTCTTCAGGAGGACGTAAGGCTCGGCAACCTCGACTCAAAGAGGGACTGGGGCTACTCACCTGAATACGTAGACGCCATGTGGAGGATGCTCCAGCTCGCCGAGCCCGACGACTTTGTAATCGCCACGGGCGAGAACCACAGCGTAAGGGAGTTTGTGGAAGCGGCCTTCTCTCACGTGGGCTTTAATATCGAATGGTCGGGCAGAGGTATTGATGAGAAGGGCGTGGACAGGTCATCGGGGAGGACCCTTGTGAGGGTGGCTCCTGAATTCTTCCGGCCCGCCGAGGTGGACCTCCTTGTAGGAGACTCTTCAAAGGCCAGAGAAAAACTCAACTGGACGCCGAAGATGTCTTTCAGGGAACTCGTCGCAGAGATGGTGGAGCACGACTTGAAAGTCGTCGGAGGCGAGAACAGGGAGCCGGTGGCCGTTTAAGGCCTTATTCCAACGACCCGCACACCTCTTCCAATTAAAAAAGCCCCCTCAAAAAGGGGGCTTTTCTTTTTTTTACAGGCCGTCCCTTAGAGAGTCTGAGCCTTTTTTATGTAGTCTTTCCGCTCCCTGTCGTCCAGAAAGGAATCGGACTCGGGGTAGAGGATATGCTCTTCCTTCATATTGTGGTCCACGAGGAAGTTGATGAGGGCGTCGGTACTCTCCGAGACCTTTTCAAGGTCCTTCGCGTCGGTTGCCGCGGTTATCCTGTCCATCAACTCCTTTATCTCCGTATGCTCCATCTTCATGACAAAGGTAGGCCCGCTCTCGTGCATCCCCGTCTTTTCCTCGAAGGCGGGAAAGAGGACCTCCTCCTCGGCGGCTATATGCCTCCTGAGCCCCAGGTTGAACTCCTTGAAAGCGGCGGCCGCGTCATCCCAGCGCCCCTCCTTAAAGGCCTCCTTAAAAGCGTTAAAGATACCGTCGAGGCGCCTGTGATCCTCCTGCATGTAGTCGGTAATCGTCCTTTCCGTCTCAACGGTCTTCCTCTTTACTATGCTTATCCTCCACGCCTCGGGGCCCTGCTCAAGTGGCCACCACTCGAACTCGCCGTCGTGCTCGTTCTGGAACTGGTATAAAAGCGGCTTCGGGTCATGGTCGTTTACGAGGATAAAGGACTCGCCGGGGCCCAGGTCCGTAAAGGTCTTGAATATGGCCGGGTGCCTCTCAGGAGGGGTCATCTCCCTCACATCAAGTATCTTTTCCTTCTCAAGTATATTCTCCATCAACTGCCTCCTCCTTATTTTAGATATTCTTGGATAATACCATAATAGGCTTTTTTTAATAAAAGAACATGATAAAAATCAATTTTCTGCGCGATTCGATGGGTTTATTACACGACCCGAAAAGTTGAATCTCCACTCAAAGGCCTTTTCCGCTAATCTTGCCGCCACCCCTGTATACAAGGCTAAGGAAAAATTTTCACTCAAAAGTTTAACTCAAAACCTGAATAAATCCACCGTGGTAACAAAAAAATTTTAATATTTTATAAAAAAAGGCGCGGCCATTATAAAAACGCCAAAGATGACTATCAGCAACAGGTTGGGGATAAAATATGTAAAAGTAATCAGAAGGACGCCGGAAATCAACGCGGAGATTCTGCGTTGCTTCTTTGCGTATAGAAGATACCCTGCGCCTATTGAGCCGAACAAAAACCCTAAAAATATTGATGTCGAGCTACCCATAATGCCCCCGCCGCTCTTTATCAACTGACCTTAACGCCCCCCCTCCCTCTTAACGAAGGGGGCCTCGCCTAACCTGATTTCGCTCTTTTCCTCGCCGCCCCCCTTTTTCCCGCGTCGAGCTCCGCCTTCCTCAGGCGTATGCTCTCAGGCGTGACCTCCACGAATTCGTCCTCGGCGATGAACTCTATGGACTGGTCGAGCGAAAGTATCCGGGGAGGAAGGAGCGTAATAGTGGCGTCGGAAGAGGCGGCCCGCATATTGGTGAGTTTTTTCTCCCGTGTAATGTTGACGGTAAGGTCATCGCCCCTGTTGCGCTCTCCGATTACCATGCCCGCGTAAACCTCCGTGCCCACCTTGACGAACAACTCGCCGCGGTCGACCATGGCGAAACTGGCGTGCGCGGTGACCTTGCCCGTCCTGTCGGCCACAAGCGCGCCGCTCATCCTCTGAGGTATGGGGCCGAACCATGGGGCGTGGCCGTTAAAGAGCGTGTTCATAACGCCCGCGCCCTTTGTATATGTAAGGAACTGGCTCCGGAAACCGATAAGCCCCCTCGAAGGTATAACGAACTCCATGTTAACCCGGCCGTGGCCGTGGTTCTGCATGTTGGTCATCCTGCCCTTTCGCTCCGAGAGTTTTTCCGTTACAATGCCTATCTTGTCGTCGGGTATGTCGAGGAAGACCCGCTCCATGGGCTCCTCAACCTTTCCGTCAACCTCCCGGGTAATGACACGCGGCCTTGAGACCATGAACTCGTAGCCCTCGCGACGCATGGTCTCTATCAGTATGGCCATCTGCAACTCGCCGCGGCCGTAGACCTCGAAGGCGTCGGCACGGCCCGTCGGCTTCACCTGCAGGGAGACGTTGCCGAGGACTTCTCTTTCGAGCCTATCTTTTAAATGGCGCGAGGTGAGGAACTTCCCCTCCCTGCCGGCAAAGGGGCTGTTATTCACGTAAAAAACCATCGACACCGTGGGCTCGTCGACTGTAATGCGCGGCAGCGGCTGAGGGTCCTCGTCCGAAGAGATAGTGTCGCCTATCGTCACGTTTTCAACCCCGGCTATGGCTATGATGTCGCCCGCCTCAAGCTTTTCCACCGGTAGTTTACGGAGCCCGTGAAAGGTATAGCAGGCCGAAAATTTCACGTTGTGGGTTATGCCCTTCTCCCCGCAGAGGCTGTAGGTCCTGTTCATCTCAAGGATGCCGTTACTGAGCCTGCCAACGGAAAGCCTCCCCACGTAGGGGTCGTACTCGAGGTTTGTCACGAGGAACTGCGCCACGTGGTCATCGCTCGCCACGGGGCCGGGTATCCTTGAGAGGATGGTCTCGAAGAGGGGGGTCAGGTCCGTGGAGCCGTCGCCGATTTTTTTGTGGGCCACGCCCTCCTTGGCGTTGGTGTAGAGTATGG
>BTQV01000091.1:0-6044 GCA_036986055.1 Thermodesulfobacteriota bacterium | reverse complement strand
TATTACAGGCGATTTCCTGAGCCAATATACAACGTTTCGCTATTCCCCTCAAGCATTGGTTAGCCCAACACCCTTTTTCGTAAGGCAACAGCGGCTTTCAGCCGGCCCCTTAAGAAAGCAGGTGATTTGATTATAGACGCGAATTATGTGAAATGATTGGTTTTGAAAGGCGGGCGGCAACAGACATCGGTGGATGTTGCGGGAGAGGAAAAAAAGGGTGTTATTTTTCCGGGGCAAAAGACGCTCAGCTCAGCGTGGGCTGCTCCCCCGTCTTTTCCATGAAGATTGTCTGCGTGGGATATGCGAACTCTATTGACCTCTTCTCAAACTCTTCGAATATCGCCAGGTTTATCGCCTGCTGTATGTCCATGTACTTGTTGTAGTCGCTCGACTTCACATAGTAAACGGTCTCGAAGTCGAGGCTGAAGTCACCGTAGCTGGAAAAATGCGACCTGTCGAAGCCGGTATCCGAAAGGTCGGTTATGATCTTCTCTATGATGACGGGTATCTCCTTTAAACTCTCCAGTGGCGTCTGGTATATGACGCCGAGCTTGAAGACCACTCTCCTGTTCTGCATCCTCTTGTAGTTCCTTATGCGAGAGCTGGTCAGGTCGGAGTTGGACACGATAATCTGCTCTCCCCCGAGGCTCCTTAGCCGGGTGGACTTTATCCCTATGTGCTCGATCGATCCGAGATGGCCGCTCTCGAGGATGATAAAGTCCCCGGTCTCGAAGGGACGGTCCATGAGGATGGAGACGTAGCTGAAGAGGTCTCCGAGTACTGCTTGAGCGGCCAGGGCCACGGCCACGCCGCCTATGCCGAGCCCGGCGATGACGGTCGATATTTTGAAGCCGAGGTTGTCGAGGAGAAAGATTATGCCGAGGCCCCAGAGCAGCACATTTATGGCGGGAATAACCCCCTTAAAGCCCCTCTTCTTCTCCAGGTCCGCGTCTTTGAGCCAGTAGTGTTCAAAGATGTATACGATGAGACCGCTTATGAGCCGGATGCTCAGCAGGGTGAGTAGAATTACGCCGATGACATTTATGGACCTGTCCAGAGCCGAGGGAAGTACAAGGCTCCGTGTGGCCACGTAGAAGACGCCGTAGTAAAGGAGCGGCACGGCGTTCTTTCTCATGATTTCTATGATGATGTCATCGAGCTTGCCGGCGGTCTTTGCCGTCCACCTGCGGAGCCCGCCTATCACCACGGAAGCGATTATCTTTACTAAGATGAGGCCCAGGACTATTGCGCCCGCTACTATTATGTAGCTGAGCGCGGTGTTGCCGAAGAAGGTCTTTTGCAGAAGTTCGTTAAGCATATCTGGTTCATCTCCAAGTCGGGCGGGCCATGTTGCCCCGTGCCGGTGAAAAAAAGCGGCATAATTTTATATTATGAAATCTAAATCTTTTACAAAGACCTGTCAACTGTTGATTTCGGGAAGAATCCCCCCCCTCGCCCTCACCTCTCGCCCCGTTGCCTTACGGGACGGCCTTTATCCCCCCATTTACAGCGTCCTCTTGAACGACGCCGTGCCTATGGCGACTGAGATAAAGGCGAATACGGCGAGAAAGACGAGGTCGCCTTGAATGGCGCCGAGGCCAGCCCCCTTGAAAAGTAGCGCACGGAGGGCGTGGATGGAATAGGTCTCGGGGTTCACCCGCGCGAAGGCCTGGAGCCAGCCCGGAAAACTCTCCACGGGATAGACGGCCCCGCTTGGAAAGAAGAATATGACGTTCAAAAAACCGCCGAGTATGCCCACGATGCGGGGATGGTTGGCTCGGCCCAGTATCATGAACATGAGCCCCTGAAGCGAGAGGGCCGAGAGCACAAATACTACCAACACCCAGAAAAACCCCTTTAACGAGATAATCCTCCAGAGATAAATCCCAGCGGCCAGCGAACCGAAAAAGAGCACCGTTACGGCGAGGACCATCGTCACTATAAGCCCTGAGAGCACGAGGCCCAGCACGATGTCCGCCTTCGTAAGGGGCGTAAGGAAATAACTCTCCTCAATGCCCAGAAACCTGTCCATGACCACGTTAAAGACACCGGTGGTCATTGCGCCCAGGAATATGGCCATAATTACGACGCCGGGTATGAGTGACTGGTCGTAGTCTATCTTCCTGTAGATATTTACGGCCCTTAAGAAGAGCCCCTGCCTTTCGCTCCTTACGGGGATGAACGCGGTCTTTATGTCGGAGAGCGCCCCGGCCACCGCCCCCTCCAAGGTGTTCGCGGATATGGACTCGGCGTTGTCGAGGAAGAGACCCACTGTCGGGTCTGAGCCGCGTATGACTTTTTTTGAAAAATCCCCCGGTATTATGAGAACGCCCTTGAATACGCCGTCATGGAGCGCTTTAATGGCAGTAGCCTGGTCCCTCAGGGTATAAACCTTTATCGATTTCCTGCCCGCCTCTATGGCCCGTATCCGCCTTACAACCCTTTCGGCGTAAGGGCCGCCGTCGAGGTCCACCACGGCGAGGGAGAGTCTTTTTAATTCGCCCTGAAAACTCGAGCCGAGGATTACGAGGTAGAGGATGGGCATGACGATGGAGACGACCACCACGAGGGGGTTGCGTATGAACTTTCTTAAATCCCTTTCGAGGAGCGCGTATATGCGTTGTATCTTCTTGTGCATTCAATTAAAAGTAGACTGCCGGCTGGCGAAATTATCCCCTCGCATTCAGGGCCGGGGCCGTAGGCTGGAAGGGCGGACGCGGCAGGGAAACTAACCGCTCATCTTCCTCGGCACCCCCGCGCCGATGAAAAAACTCACCTTCTTCGCCCTGTCCTCCCTTATGGAACGGCCCGTATAATGGATGAAGACGTCCTCGAGGCTCTGCTCCTTTACGATGACCTTTGTTATCGCGCCGCCGAGCGCCTTTATGCCTTCGATTAATTCGGCTATGCGTGAGGCGCCGTTATCTACCGTTACCCTCAACCCGGCCTCAACGGCCGTGCAGGTCTCGACGTCCTTCAAGGTCAGTACCCATTTAACCGCCCTCTCAAGGTCCACGTTGCTAACTCCGAGTTCCACCACGTCTTTCTGTGGTATCCGGCTCTTTAGCCCCGGGACAGTATCGAGGGCGACTATTTTACCGTAGTCAATGATGGCCACGTGGTTGCAGAGCATCTCGGCCTCTTCCATGTAATGGGTGGTAAGGAGGATGGTCAGGTTGTCCTCGCTCCTGAATTTTTCGAGGAGGTCCCATACGACGAGCCTCGATTGCGGGTCGAGCCCGAGGGTCGGCTCGTCGAGTATGAGGAGTTTTGGTTTGTGGACGAGGCCTCTGGCTATCTCGAGCCTCCTCCTCATGCCGCCCGAATAGGTGGCCACGAGGTCACCCGCCCTCGACGTAAGGCCCACCATATCGAGGAGCGACTCTGTGCGCTCGCGCCTCTCGTGCCTGCGCATCCCGTAAAATCTCGCATATATGTCCATGACCTCCCGGCCCGTAAGGTCGAGGTCCGTGGTCATGGCCTGTGGCACAACGCCGATGTTGTTGCGTACCTCCGCGCGCTCCCTTACAACATCAAGGCCCAGTATCTTCGCGCTCCCCGAGGTGGGCCTTATGAGGGTGGTAAGTATCCTTATGAGCGTCGTCTTGCCCGCGCCGTTGGGGCCGAGAAGGCCGAAGAAATCCCCATCCTCGATATTGAGCGAAACCCCGTCAAGGGCGTGGAGGTCCCCGTAAATCTTCTTCAGGTCTTCTGTCTCTATTGCCAGTGCCATGGTCTTCGTTACCCGTTAAAAGAAGGCCGCGTTGATTATTTTCCGAAAAATATCCTCACCTCGGCGGTCATGCCGGGCTTCAAGGCCCCGGTCGGTTCAAGTATCCGCGCCTTGACCCTGAAGGTCTTTATATCGTGGGTTTCACGGACAACGTCCTTTTGCGTGGCGAACTCGCCGAGTTCTCCGATCTCAAAGACCTTCGCGGGAAATGATCTTCCGGGCATGCCCGGCACTGTCACCTCGGCGGGGGCGCCGAGCCTGACGCGCCCTATCTTCGACTCCTCCACGTCCACGCGCGCCCAGATATCCCCCCTGTCATAGAGGGTATAGACGGCACTGCCGGCGGTGACGAACTCTCCCTCCTCAAAGGCCCTGTAGGAGACTACGCCGTCTATGGGAGAGACGACTTCAGAATCCCTCAGTTGCGCCATAAATACCTTGAGCGAGGCCTCTTCCTTCTTCTTTTTAGCCTCGGCGGTCAAGATACGGGTCCGCGACATCTTTACCTTTACCCTCGTGTTACGTAGCCGCGCCGTGTCGGCGCGCATTCTGGCCACGGCGGAATTGAGCTGCGCGCTGTTGGCGTCCAAGACCGCCCTTGCCGCGTCAAATCCCTTCTCCGTTATGAAACCGTCCTTTATGAGACCTTCGGCGCGCTTGAAATCCCTCCCGGACTCCTCTGTAAGGGCCGTGTACCTCGCAACCTCGGCGCGGGCGGCCTCTACCTCGTACCGGGCCGTCTCCACGGAGAGCATGGCGTCCTCAAGTTCCACCCTCGCCTCTTTAACCCCCTCGCCGGCGGCATTAAGCGTTGCTCTCGCCTCCTCGACCCTGGCGCTCAGTTCCGTCGCGTCGAGGCTTACGGCCACATCACCCTTCTTTATCACGTCGCCCACCCTGCAGCAGAGCCGCGTAATCTTCTCGGATATCTTGGGCGTAAGGTCCACCTCCATCGCCTCTATAACCCCGGTGGCCTCTAAAAAGTCCGCGTCCTCACGGACACCTTTAACCGAAAAATAAAAGACGGCGGCTATTATTACGGCGACAAGAATAACGCCGGCTAAAATTTTTCTGGTCTTCAATTCCTCTCGCCTTTCCGGTTTTTCATGCCCCCCCTTTAAACCAATCCTTCATAAAAAAGAAGCCGAAAAAAACCGTTGCAATAAAACCTTCATATTATACAGTATCCACAGTGCTTTGGTAGATTTGTTTTTCTCCGGCCCCGGTCTTTTTCGGCCCCGCACCTCAGCCCATCCGGCTCTAAGACCTTGACCGGGGGCCGTCTTTATAGTAATTTGTATTCCGCTACGAGACATCTTTATCCAAGTCAAGCAAACTCATGCGGGCGTGATTCAATGGTAGAATGGCAGCTTCCCAAGCTGCACACGTGGGTTCGATTCCCATCGCCCGCTCCATCTTTCAAAAGACCGGCGCCCTTCAAGGGGCCGCCGGTCTTGCATATTGAATTTCCTCTGATATATTACTTTTATAGACAGGTTCACACCCCACATCTTTAAAAACCCTTAACACGGCGAGGCAATATGACCTCTGACGAGACATTCAAAGTAAAAAATCTCATAGACGGCGAGTGGGTCGGAGCCGCAGGGGACAAGACCCTTGAGAGCCTGAACCCCGCACGCACGGATGACGTCGTTGGGGTCGTACCCGCGTCCGCCGGCGAGGACGTTGACCGCGCCATAGACGCCGCGCGCAAAGCCTTTGACTCCTGGCGGCTTATGCCCGCGCCAAAGAGGGGCGAGATAATCTTCAAGGCAGCCGAATTGTTAAGGAAGAACAAAGAAACCCTCGGGCGGCTCGTGACGCGCGAGATGGGCAAGATCCTCGCCGAAGGCCTCGGAGACGTGCAGGAGGCCATTGACATGGCCTATTACATGGCCGGAGAAGGTCGTCGGCTCGCCGGCGAGACCATACCATCGGAACTCCCTTACAAGGACTGCAAGTCCTTCCGTGAACCCATAGGCGTCTTCGCCCTCATAACGCCCTGGAATTTTCCCACCGCAATACCCGCGTGGAAACTCTTCCCCGCCCTCATAGGCGGAAATACCGTCGTCTTCAAGCCGTCGAGTTACACGCCAATCGCGGCCGCAAGGCTCGTCGAACTCATAGCCGAGGCAGGCATACCCCCGGGTGTGGTGAACCTCGTCAACGGCACGGGCAGGGAGACGGGCCGATACCTCGCCACCCACCCCGCTATTGACGGAGTATCCTTTACCGGCTCTTCGGCGGTTGGCGCGGAACTCGCCAGGATATGCGCCACGCAGGACAAGAAAATTTCCTGCGAGATGGGCGG
>BTQV01000090.1:0-6061 GCA_036986055.1 Thermodesulfobacteriota bacterium | reverse complement strand
ACGTCGGAGACTTCTTTTTCCGTGGGCTCTATGCCGAGCATCTCGCGGGCCATTACCTTTACGGCGCCCTCGAGTCTCCATACCGAGCCGTTGTTGAAGTAGGGGTAGGTAAGGGCCACGTTCCTAAGGGACTGGACCCTGAACTTGTACTTGTCCTCTTCTTTCTTGGTGACCTCATATCTGCCGAGGTCCGTTGAGCCGGGGACCTGTATCCTCTGGAAAGACGAATTGGTGAAGTTGGGGCCGTTGTGGCAGGCTATGCAGCCGCGCGTCTGAAAGAACTCCCATCCCTTCCTCGCCTTTTTGGATATGGCAAAGGTGTCGCCGTTCAAGAACCTGTCGAAGGGGGAGTTGGTGGTGATGAGCGTCCTTTCGAAGGCGGCGATGGCCTTTGCGATGTTGCCGGGCGTAACAGGGTCCCTTGTGCCAAAGGCTTCCTTGAACATCTCCCTGTATTGTCTTATCCCCTTTAAGCGCGCCACGACGTTCTCCAGGGT
Source organism: Thermodesulfobacteriota bacterium (assembly GCA_036986055.1). Taxonomy (GTDB): domain Bacteria; phylum Desulfobacterota; class GWC2-55-46; order GWC2-55-46; family JADFVP01; genus BTQV01. The sequence goes on along the minus strand of BTQV01000090.1, from coordinate 5,564 downwards.
CTCGTTCATCTCTACAGATGCCTGAATGGGCCCAAGGGCCTGCTCCTCCAGGTCCTTTGCCCTGCCGTCCCAGAACTGGACCTTTAAAAAGGCGGAGTTCAAGACGGTTGGCGTATTCCTCGGGCCTACCTGGTGCTTATGGCCCAAGGCGCGCGACACCCTGTCGGTATATGCGAAGGAAGGGTTGTGGCATGTGGCGCAGCTTATGACACCGCTTGAAGAAAGTCTGGGGTCGAAGAAGAGCATCTTGCCCAGCTCTATCTTAACGGGCGTCATGGTGTTGTCGGCAGGAATTGGCGGCACGGCCGGCAGTGGCTCGGTGGCCAGCGCACCTGTTGAAAAAAGCCCGATTAACCCGATTAAGAAGAGAAGGACAAAACCAAAACGCAGTCCCATGCCTTTCATCATCAACCTCCCTGAGATTATAAATTGTGCGGGGCGTATTTAACGTAATAATTTTATTCTATCCGATTTTTCCTGCTTGTCAAAAGAAAGGGGCGCCCTATAGGCGCCCCCTTTTCTTTAACCTCTGAAAAAATCAAATCAGGCTATGTCCCCATCTCCCATGAGGCGAGGTATTTTTTCTGCTCACGTGTGAGTTTGTCTATCTTCATGCCGAGACACGTCAGTTTGAGCCTCGCTATCTCCTTGTCTATCTCCTCTGGGACGGTATAGACCTCGTTACTCAGGACCTTGCCCTTTTTAACGAGAAAATCGGCTCCAAGGGCCTGGTTTGCAAAACTCATGTCCATAACGCTCGCGGGGTGACCCTCTGCGCTTGCGAGGTTCACGAGCCTGCCTTCGGCGAGGACGTAAATCCTGCGGCCGTTCTTCATCTCGTACTCCTCGACGAAGTCCCTCATGATCCGCTTCTTCCTGGTGATCTTCTCAAGCCCGTCGAGTCCCAATTCCACGTTAAAATGGCCGGAGTTGGCGATTATGGCCCCGTCCTTCATCTTCGCGAAATGCTCTTTCCTGATTACGTTGATATTGCCCGTGACGGTGCAGAAAAAATCGCCGATAAGGGCCGCTTCCGCTATTGGCATGACCCTGAAACCGTCCATCACGGCCTCAAGCCCCTTTATGGGGTCCACCTCTGTTACGATAACGCTGGCGCCCATGCCCTTTGCCCTCATGGAAAGGCCCTTGCCGCACCAACCGTATCCGCAGACAACGAAGTTGGAACCGGCTAAAAGCCTGTTGGTGGCCCGGAGTATTCCATCAAGGGTCGATTGGCCCGTGCCGTAACGGTTGTCGAAGAAGTGTTTGGTGGCGGCGTCGTTTACGGCGATTACAGGGAACTTCAGGAGGTTGGCCGCGGCGAGGCTCTTTAGCCTTATAACACCGGTAGTCGTCTCTTCTGTTGAGCCTATGACATCTTTGGCGAGGTCCGGCCTTTCGCCGTGTATGACCGAGACGAGGTCGGCGCCGTCGTCCATTGTAATGTTGGGTTTTGTATCGAGAATCGCGTTTATGTGTTTATAGTAGGTCTTGTTGTCCTCGCCCTTTATGGCGTAGACGGGTATCTTGAAATTTTTCACAAGCGACGCGGCCACGTCGTCCTGCGTGCTCAGGGGGTTGGACGCGCAAAGGTATACGTCGGCGCCTCCGGCCTTGAGCGTTATGGCGAGGTTCGCCGTCTCGGTGGTAACATGAAGGCACGCCGCGATCTTTGTGCCTTTCAGGGGCTTCTTCTTTGAAAAATTCTCTTTCACCCGCCTCAGAACCGGCATGTCCCTCTCGGCCCATTCTATCCTCTTTTTCCCCACGGTGCTCAGGCCGAGGTCCTTAACGTGATAGTTCATCTTCCCTCCATATTTTTTGTTTTTTTCCGGACTTCACAAAAGGGTGCCCTGAAAGGCGTTCAGCCGCCCTTCGGGCACCGGCAATTAATATCTCGACTCAGCAAATATTTTTGCTTTACAGGACGGTCCCCGGCGCTACCCCGGCCCCGGGAGACCGTCCTCTTTCTTACAGTCCCGCGGCCTTCCTTAGAGTCTCGGCCTTATCGGTGAGTTCCCATTTGAAGGCATCGCCGTTTCTGCCAAAGTGCCCGTAAGCGGCCGTCTGCCTGTATATGGGTCTCAGAAGGTCGAGGTCCTTTATAATATCGGCGGGTTTCATCCTGAAGTTTTCAGCGATAAGGGCCTCTATCTTCTTTTCGTGCACCTTCGCGGTGCCGTATGTGTCGACGCAGACGGATACGGGCTCCGGCACGCCTATGGCGTATGCGAGCTGAACCTCGCACTCAACGGCGAGCCCCGCGGCGACTATGTTCTTGGCTATGTATCTGGCCATGTAGGAGGCCGACCTGTCCACCTTTGAGGGGTCCTTGCCTGAAAACGCCCCGCCGCCGTGGCTTCCGTGGCCGCCGTAGGTATCGACGATTATCTTCCTGCCCGTAAGGCCGCAGTCGCCGTGAGGGCCTCCCACGACGAACTTTCCCGTGGGGTTGACATAATACTTCGTCTCGGCTGTAAGGAGTTCGGCTGGCACCACCTTCTTGATAACCTCCTCCATAATCCCCTCCTTGAGCGCCGAGGTCTCCACATCGGGGGAATGCTGGCTCGACACGACGACGGTATCGACGGTGGCCGGTCTGTTGTCGCGGTACCTTATGGTCACCTGGCTCTTGCCGTCGGGCCTCAAGAAATCGAGTACACCGGTTTTGCGGGCCTCTGCAAGCCTCCGGGTAATCTTGTGGGAGAGCATTATGGGCATGGGCATGAGTTCCTCGGTGTGGTCGCAGGCGTAACCGAACATAAGCCCCTGGTCTCCCGCGCCCTGCTCCCTCTCGGCGCAGGTGTCCACTCCCATGGCGATATCGGGTGACTGGCGGTCAAGTGTTACCATGACTGCGCAGGTGCAGCAATCAAACCCCATTGAGGAGTCGGTGTAGCCTATTTCCCTGATGGTCTTCCTTACCACGTCCTGGTAGTCTATGCGCGCGTTTGTGGTTATCTCGCCGGCCAGGATAACCACGCCAGTTGTTACGAGAGTCTCGCAGGCAACCCTGGACTTGGGGTCCTCGGCAAGAAGCGCGTCGAGGACGGCGTCGGAAATCTGATCCGCTATCTTGTCGGGATGGCCCTCTGTGACGGACTCAGATGTAAATAGATAGTCCCTGTTTTCCATTCATTGTCTCCTTTCAATCTTTCCTGGTAAAAGAACTTAGAATTATCATTTTTTTTTGTTTCTTTGTCAACTACTTTTGAGGCCCCTACGAGCCGCGCCCGGCCTCGAGATGACCGGTCCGTATAGGGCCTGACTCAGCCCCCCGTCCTCAACTGAAAAACTCCTCGGTATAGAGGTCCGAAAGCTTGGCGCGGATATGGAGCTCCACCTCCTTGGCGGTAGCGAACTTTATTATCTCGCCGCATATTTTTTTCGCATCAGCGTAACTCACGGACCTGAGCAGCCTCTTGACCTTGAGTATGGAGAAGGCGTTCATGCTCAACTTGTCTATGCCGAAGCCGAGAAGGATAAAGGCGTACTCGGGCTCTCCGGCCATCTCACCGCAAACCCCCACACTTATCCCCCCCTTGGTGGCGGCATCGGCAACCGTCTTGATTATCCTCAGAACGGCGGGATGAAAGGGCTGGTAAAGGTAGGCCACATGTTCGTTTACCCTGTCTATTGCCAATGAGTACTGCAGGAGGTCGTTGGTGCCGATGGACATAAAATCGACCTCCTTTACTATGAGGTCGGCTATGATCGCGGCCGAGGGTATCTCTATCATGACGCCCACCTTTATATCGGGGTCAAATGCCTTCTTCTCGGTCCTCAGTTCGTCCTTCGCCTCTTCGAGGACCGCCTTGGCGCGCCTCAGCTCCTCGATCCCCGAGATCATGGGGAACATGACCTTGATATTGCCTGCCACAGAGGCGCGCAACAACCCCCTTAACTGGGCCTTGAATATGTCCCTGTTCTTGAGGCAGAACCTTATGGCCCTAAGACCCAGGGCCGGGTTAATCTCCTCGGAGTGTTCAAGACCGGGGAGCCCCTTGTCAGCGCCCACGTCAAGGGTGCGTATTATCACGGGATTGGGGGCGAGCCTTGCGGCAACCTTTGTGTAAGCCTCAAAGTGCTCCTCTTCCGTGGGCATGTGCTTGTTTCTGAGATATAAAAACTCCGTCCTGTAGAGCCCTATCCCTTCCGCGCCGTGGACCATAAGGGCGTCCACCTCTTCCATCATCTCCATATTGCCCATGAGGCTCATCCTGTAGCCGTCGGTGGTCTCACAGGGCAGGTCCTTGTAATGAAAGAGCGTCCTGCCGTAATTCTCGTACCTCTTACGCCTTTTCCTGTATACGTCGACGACCTTTTCAGAGGGGTTTATGATTACCGTGCCCGTCGTCCCGTCGATAATCACAACGTCGCCGTCTTCAACCCTTGAGGTTATGTTCTCAAGGCCCACAACCGCCGGTATCTCAAGGGCCCTCGCTATAATGGCCGTATGGGACGTCTTGCCGCCGAGGTCCGTTAAAAACCCCAGGACCGTCTTCTTGTCCATCTGCACGGTGTCGCTCGGCGCCAGGTCATGGGCGATGACGATGGAGGGTTCCTTGATATCCGTAATGGATTCGTGATACTTCCCCGAAAGGTTGAAAAGTATCCTGTTGACTATATGCTCGAAGTCATAACTTCTCTCCCTCAGGTACTCATCGTCAACATTCTCGAAATACTTGAGGAGTTTTTCGAGGACCTTCTTCAACGCCCACTCGGCGTTGACCTTTTCTTTCTTTATCAAGCCTACGGTGTCGTCGATTAGCATCCTGTCCTTGAGAATGAGCAGGTGGGCCTCGATTATCCTCACATGCTCCACATCCATGCCGTCGGAGACCATCTTCTCTTTCACGCGCCTTAACTGGTCCTGACTCTCGGCGAGGGCGGTCTTGAACCTCTCAATTTCACTGAGCGTCTCTTCTTCGCCGAGATGGCAGTAGTGCGCCGTAAAATCAACGCCGCGCTTGAGCACATGGGCAGTTCCAGTGACTATCCCCGAGGAGACCCCGATCCCCCTCATGAGATCGACCTTTTTTTTCTCCACTGTCATTGCTCCTCCCCGAAACGGTCTTCGATAAGTTTACCGAGGGCTGTCACCGCGTCTTCAGCGTCCGAGCCCTTGGCCCTTACGGTTATCTCCACGCCCTTTGGCGCCGCGAGTATCAATATGCCCATAATTGATTTACCGTTGACCTCATGGTCGTTCTTTACGATAAAAATATCGGACTCGAACCCGCTCGCCACCTGGACGAACATGGAAGCGGCCCTTGCGTGGAGCCCGAGTTTGTTCTTGATAAGAAATGTCTTTTCAACAAATTCTGCCATGTTGCCGCTAATGTCGTCCATACCGCCTTCTTTAAACTAACCTGCCGCCGCCCCGCAGGAGATAAAAAGCGGCATAAAGATATAAATAAATTTCGAGTTGGTAAAACCTCTCTTCAATCCGTCTCTTAACGAGACGCCTGCCCCGCGAAGAGGGGGAGTGAAATGTCAGGCGCCGCTTTTTTCGTCATGGACGTATTCCTTCTTCTCGCCTTCGGGGGCGTTCCTGATATCTA
>BTQV01000089.1:0-6100 GCA_036986055.1 Thermodesulfobacteriota bacterium | reverse complement strand
TCTGAAAAATCCTCCACAAGGCTCAAGTCATGAGTCGCTGTTATAAAAGTTTTTTTTAATTTCTTGAGTTCGTTGAGGAGCTCGAGGAGCCAGACCTGGGACCTGGGGTCGAGCCCTGTCGTGGGCTCGTCGAGAAGAAGGACCTCGGGGTTTACAGAGAGCACCGACGCGATGGCGACCTTTTTCTTCTCGCCGCTGCTCAAGGTATAGGGCGCCCTCTCCCGGAGCCGTCCTATGCCGAGCATTTCCAGGACGTCTTCGACCCTCGACCTTACCTCCGCGTCGGAAAGGCCCAGTTGCAGGGGGCCGAAGGCGACCTCGTCAAAGACGGTGGGACTGAAGAGCTGCACGTCAGGTTCGGAAAAGACAAAACCCACGGTCCGGCGGAAGGTCCTTGAAAGGCCCGCATCAAGAGACCCCTCGTCGAGCAACTCGCCTGAGAACCAGACTCTCCCCGACGCCGGCGTAATAAGGCCGTTCAGAACCTTTAAGAGCGTTGACTTGCCCGAGCCGTTGGCGCCGAGTACGGCCAGGTTCTCACCGGGCCTGACTGTAAAACTTATATCGTCAAGGGCCTTGAAACCGTCATAAGAAAAACTGACCCCCTCGACCCTGTACAGGTCTTCTTCCATATACCTCACCGAAGATTTTTTCTACGCCATTAAGGATATAAAAAGGACGAAAGTCGCCGCCCCTATCCAGAGGTAATCCCAGCGCCCCGTTATCGATTCTTTCAGCACCCTGACCCTCCCGGTAAAACCCCTCGACTCCATGGCCATGCCTACCTCCTCGGCCGCGAAAAGAGATTTCCTGAGGAAGAGGAGCACGCGGGAGGCGAACCACCCGCCGTGGTCTCTGAGCATCGAGGGTTCTATTGTCCTCGACCTCCTTGCCATGGAAGCGTCCTCGGCCGTCTTGAGGAGGACGAACATGTACCTGAATGTCATAAAGAGGGCGGCGGCGAAGACGCCGGGCAGGGGAAATCTCTTTATCCCTCTGAAAAAGTCCATCTGTCTCGTGGTAAGGATAAGGAGCGCCACAAGGGACGCCATCGTAGTAACCCTTGCTATAAAAAAGACTCCCGCCCTCAAACCGGCCCCTGTTACGAAGAAATCGACGCTGCCCATGGAGAACCCCGCGAGGCGGGTGCCGGGGCTGAAGAAACCGAAGAAGACGGGTGTTATCATAAGCGTCGTGAATATAAAGGCGGGGAGGACCTTCTTTGCGAGGCCTGCAAATTTTACCGACGACATGGCGGCGAGCACGGCCGTAACCGCAGCTATCACCGAGAGCGCGTAGAAATCCCGTGACAGGGAAGCTGCGACCACGAGGACGAGGAGCCCCGCCATACGCGCCGCAGGGTCGAGGCGCTGTAGGAGCCCGCTCTTAAGCGCGCTCTCGTCGGAATCGGCGACCCACTTCCTTAAATGCGCTATGTCAGAGAGATTCTTGCGTATAAAACCGCCCCCCCTTGCAGGCCGCGCAAGAGGCGTATACTCAAACGCCGGCTCTTTCATCCACCCCGGTATCTTCAACGGTTTTTCCAAATCCTCCCCCAGGAATAAACCGCCGCCACAACGATGGAACTCCCCAGCGCCGCCGAGAAGATATAGAGAAAGGCGGTCCCCATGAACCCGTACCCGGCCAGGGCGGCAGTGCCGTACCCCGGCAAAATGCCCTTCCAGTTGCCGAGCCTCCTCATACCCTCGGGTATGTAACCAACAACCCTCGAGAGCTCCTCACCCGTCCACTCGCCCCAGGCCGTACCCGTGGCTAAAAGCCCCAGAGGCACAAGGACTATGAGCGCGCCGAGGACGAGCCACAGGGGGTTTATCCTCTTTTCGCTCATCAGGAACTCCCCCTGCCTTTTATATTTGTAAATATACGATACGACGAGCGCCGTGCCCAGGGCCTCCACGGGACCGAAAAAAAGGAGGTGAGGCACGACCATTGCCGGTATGGTTGTTGAAAGGGGATAAGGCGCGTAAAGCGCAACGCCGGCCGGGGAATGAGCCACGAGGGGCTGAACGCCCAGCTCAAGGGCTACGGCCAGAGCCGCTACATTGACGCTTACATACCCGGCGGCGGCCGAGGCGAAAAACCTCCTCTTCACACCGGGGCTGCCGAGCGTCAAACCGCTGTATATGAAATAACCCGTAAAACTCATAATAAAGGCCATATTAAAACTGTTTGCCGCCAGAGCCGTTACACCTCCGTCGCCGAAGATAAAGGCCTGCAACGCGACTGCGAGGGTTAAGGCCGCAACAGCCGCCCAGGGTCCGAGCACAATGGCCGCCACGGCAGCGCCCACCATATGACCCGAAGACCCGCCCGGCACCGGGATATTGAACATCATTATGACGAAACTGAAGGCGGCGGCAAAGGAGAGCCTGGCCATATCTCTCGCCTTTAACCCCCTGTCCACCTTCCTCGAAGAAATGTACCAGACCGGGGCCATTGCGCCGTAAAAGACGACACACGTGGCGGGACTCAAGTATCCGTCGGGTATATGCAAGCCTGATACTCTCTCTTTAAATATTTTTAATGGCCGGGGACCTTTTCAACGCCGGGGCAAAGCCCCGCCCGGGGTATGGTCTTGCCTGGTGTCCGGAGACCTCTCTATCTTCAGAATGGCCCTTCCGTTTTTGAAGACCCTTACCGTACCGGTGGACCCGGAGATGGTTATGGCCACGGCGTCGGTGACGTCGGTTATGCCGGCGGCCGCCATGTGGCGGCTCCCGAGACCTGGAAGAAGCCCTTCTTCCTTGAGCGCCGCGTCGAGATGCACCCCGGCCGCGGTGACAACGCCGTCCTCGCGTATTATAATGGCACCGTCGAGGATGGAAAACTCTTTTACCGTCTCATGAACCTCCGGGTCGAGTATGTTCCTCACCTCTTCAGGGTATCCTTTGAAGGGGTTCATTATAAGCGGCCTTGAAAGTTTTTCCACCTTTTCGTTATCCCCCACCACAAAGGTCGTGCCCGCGGGTTTCCCCTCCCTCCCCTCACTCGCCAGTTCCACGGCGAGGTTTAGCACGACCTTGAGGACCTCGGGCTTGACGTGCTTGAGGAGTTCCTTTGTAATACCAGTGGTGGAGATAATTTCGGACTCTCTTGAAAGGTCGAGTAGCACCATCGTGTCGAGTACCCCGCTGCCGGGACGCCCTGTTACCGATATTATCTTATCACTCGTTTTTACGATACCAGACGTTATGCAGGTCACGGCGGAGAGTTTTATCTGGCTCATCCTTGTGAGTTTGACACCCGGGAGCTTGATGGTCCCCAGAAATTCGCCCTTGAACTTCTCCATTTCGCTCAAGGTCTCTTCGTCCTGGGTCACGAGTATGAACTTTTTCTTGTTCCGGGATTTTTTCCAGAGATCCCGGTCCGCAAGGGCGTCGACAAAGAGTATAATGGCCACGGCCCCCGTCTCCTTGAGTATCTCCCTGGCGTGGGCGACGATGGTTCTGTTAACTTCCCGTCTCTTCTCTTGTGTCATCGGTTTTATCTTCCTTCCTGATTTTATCTTCGGCCCGTGCCGTATCGACTCTACAGGTAATCTGGGAAAAAACACCCCTCAGCATATTGACCTCCCTCTGCATGAGGGCGGTCCTGCCGAAAAGTTTTCTGCAATTTCTAACGATAAGCCTTAAAAGATAGCCCCCGCCCTTATCCCCGTATTCAAGGGCCCTGAGCATCTCTTCCATATGGACGTACATCTTCTCGACCTCTTCGCTCGGCGCGGCCTCGATTGTCATATCCCCGGCCGCCTCCGGCCCTTGCCTGCCGGCCTTGTAGAAATAATGGGCGAAGAGGAAGACGGCGTGTGAGAGGTTTAAAGAAGGGTAGTCATCGTGGGCCGGGAGCTCAACGAGGATGTTGCAGAGTTCGAGTTCGGGGTTTTCAAGCCCCCTGTCCTCTCTTCCGAAGAGTATGGCTGTCTTGTTCTTCCGGCACATATCAACTACGGTGGGGATTGCCTCATGGAGGGCAAATACAGGGTGCCTTGCCTTGCCGAGCCTGCGCGTCGTCCCAACTACAAAGCTAAACCCCGAAAGTGCCGCTTTCAGATCGGGAAAGACCCTTGCGTCCCTTATAACGCTGGTAGCGTTGCAGGCCATGGACAGGCACTCGTCGTTAATATAGTCGCAGGGGTTTACGAGTACGAGGTCGCCAAGGCCGTTGTTTTTCATGGCCCTCGCAGTGCTCCCGATATTCCCGGCGCCCCTGGGCTCGACGAGAACGATTGAAATATTTTTTGCCCCGCCCGCAAGAGGCGTCACCTTTAAATCCAACAATCCTTTAGCGTTCCTTTTCATATCTCTTTTTCAGCCCCGCCGGGGCCCCTTCTCTTTAATATCTCCCTGGCGGCCACAACCCCGGAGACCGAGGCCTGGATAATCCCCCTCGTCACCCCGGCGCCGTCGCCCGCGGCAAAGAGGTTTTCTATCTCCGTCTCCATGGAATTCGTGAGTTTCAACCTCAGGGAATAGAACTTCACCTCAAGGCCGTAAAGCAGCGTTGAAGGGGCGTTTATGCCCGGCACGAAGCGGTCGAGAGTCTCTATCATCTCGATTATGTCCGAGACGTAACGGTATGGCATGACGAATGAGAGGTCGCCGGGGGTGGCGTCGGCGAGGGTGGGGGTGACCCCGCCCCTGCTTATCCTCCCCGGTGTGGAGCGCCTGCCGTGGAGGAGGTCGCCGAGCCTCTGTACGATTATGCCCTCGCCGAGGAGGTTGGCGAGTTTGGCTATATATTGTCCGTAGGCTATGGGCTCGTGAAAGGGCTCGGTAAATGTCGTTGAGACGAGTATGGCGAAGTTGGTGTTCTCTGACTTTTTACTTGAAAAGCTGTGGCCGTTCACCGTACAGAAACCCTCATGCATCTCCTTGACCACTATGCCGTAAGGGTTCATGCAGAAGGTCCTTACAGGGTCATCGAATTTTTTGGAATTATAGAGGAGCTTCGCCTCATGGACGGTGTCGGTTACGGCCCTGAGTATCGACGCCGGCACCTCGACCCTTACGCCTATGTCAACGGGGTTTATGGAGGTGGAAAGCCCCAACCGCCCGGAGAGGCCCTGGAGCCAGTGTGACCCGCTCCTGCCAGGACACAGTATTACGTACTCGGCCAGATACTCGGACCCGTCAGAGGTCCTTACCCCTGAAACCCTGCCGCCGCTACAGAGGACCTCTTTCACCTCCGTGTTGAAGAGGAGGTCCACGCTGGTCTCAAGCGTCTCCCTTATCTTCCTCAAGACGGTAAAGCACCCGTCAGTACCAAGATGCCTTATGTGGAAGTTTATGAGCCTCAAGCCCGCCCTCGCCGCCGACTCCTCTATTCTCGCCACATCTTCAGAGCCCAGCCCCTTGACCTCGGAGGTAGCCCCGAATTCAAGGAAGAGGCCGTCCACGTACGAGATGAGTTCATCGAGTACTTGCTCTTGCAGGTAGTCTTTTAAAAAGCCCCCCACGTCCTTACTGAGGTTGAGCTTGCCGTCGCTGAAGGCCCCGGCCCCGCCGAAACCGTTGAAGACGTCCTTCCTCTCTCTCTGTTCAAGGTCGCGGCCCTTTTCAATGAGGAGGACCTTAAGGCCGTGGCCGCCCCTTGAAAGCTCAAGGGCGGCGTGTATGCCAGCCGGCCCTGCGCCCACTATGATGCAGTCGTAACGCATATATCTTCCCTTGAATAAAGTCGAATTACTGCAAGATTATAGCAGAATTATATTGCATAGGCGAATATTTCAACGCCCCGGTCTTAGGGTGTCATATAATCCGTAAAAGGACAAAGGGGGCGTCCCTTGTATGGAAACGCCCCCTTTGTTTTTAAGGTATGATGTGGGGAAGGTTTATGTGTGAAGAAGTTTTTTTGTTGCCTGTCTCCTTGGGCCGGCCCTATCAGACCACGTCTGAAAAGGTTATCTCCGAACCCTCTACGATAGCCTTGAGTTTTACCAGGGCCCTCACCTCGATCTGCCTGACCCTCTCCCTCGTGACGCCGAACCTCTTTCCTATCGTCTCAAGTGTTTCGGTATCCACGCCGTCGAGGCCGAATCTCAGTTTAAGGATTTCCCTCTCGTTATTCTCAAGGTGCCTGA
>BTQV01000088.1:0-6157 GCA_036986055.1 Thermodesulfobacteriota bacterium | reverse complement strand
ATGGACAAGAAGATGAAGCATATGGATAATATGTAGAGAAGGTCAATCTGCCGGGAAGACCCCTTTTCCGCTTGACTGGCGATTACGTTAGTAAAGGAGCATACATGGTGAGCAGAGCAGAAAAGATAAATTCCTACGCGTATAAGGCGGTGTTAATATCGCTACTGACCCTTACCGCCATTGTGTTTTCCGTCGTCTATTCCTATTCCGGCACGTCAGCGGCGATAAAATCCGTAGACCCGGAGATAGTCTGCATGGTCACGGATAAGGTCCTGGGAAAACCCCAGATACCTATTGAGGTGGGCGGCAAGACCTATTACGGCTGTTGCAAGGGATGTGTGGCGGCGCTTAACGGAGATAAGGCCGTGCGCTATGGCTCTGACCCTGTCTCAGGTAAACCCGTTGACAAGTCAGAGGCTTTTATCCTCGAGGGGCCTTCGGGCGAGGCGCTTTATTTTGAGTCGGCGGCAACTGCCGAAGTATACCTCGATTCACGGGGGAAGGTGCAACGATAATCCAATGAGAGGTAATTGACAATGAGCTTTTTTAGCGAACTGCTTCCGGGGGTGAGCGCAATGGCCAATATACACCCTCTTTTTGTGCATTTCCCCATAGCCCTCTTAAACGCTTTTTTACTCGCCGAGATTCTCAATTATTTTCTAAAGCGTGATGACTTGAGGGCTGCGTCCTCTTATACACTCTATCTTGGCACGCTCGGCGCCGCCGCCGCAGTGCTCGCGGGGTTTAGAGCGGCTTCAACGGTGGGTCACGTCGAAGGGGTCCACGCGATTATGGAAACCCATGAGCATTTCGGGCTTACCATCCTTGGTCTCAGCGTTATCCTTTCCATATGGAGGCTTAAAGTCAGGGCGAGGTTTTCTCAGACCGGACGCCTTTTACATCTCTTTTTCGCCTTTGTGTTAGTTGTTATCATCGCCTTCGGGGCGGACCTCGGGGGGCTCATGGTCTACAAGTACGGCGTCTCGGTGAAGGCTGTAAAGGTGGAAGGCGGCGGGCACGACCACAATGGCGCCGGCTCGAAAGTCCAGGGCCAGGACCACGGCGAATCCGGTCAGGGTTCAGTTGAAAAAGACCATGTCGACAGCGGTCCCCCCCATGATCATCAGGATTAGTCATACCTCTGTGCTATAATAGAATATATACCTTTGAACGGGGGAATTAAGATGGAACACGATCCCGTATGCGGTATGGATATAGACCCGGCCGGGGCGGCCGCGAAGAGCGCCTTTAACGGCGTGGAGGTCTATTTCTGTTCCGCTTCGTGCAAGAAAAAATTTGATGCCGACCCCGGTGCCTTTATGGCAGTGGAGGGTGGTTCGGACGGCTCCGCCGTAGACCCGGTCTGCTCCATGACCGTAAAGGTGAATGAAGCCGCAGGAACTTCAGTCTACGAGGGCCGAAAATATTACTTCTGCAATAAAAACTGCAAGGAAAAATTCGACGCCGATCCCGGTGCCTTTATGGCCGGCAACGGCGTTACGGACGACTCCGCCACCGGCGAGGCATGCCCCGTCCCCGGGCCGGAGGTTAAACAAGAGAGAGCGGAAAAAACTTCTTCGGCCGGGCTTAAGTCCGTAGACCTCCCTATCACCGGCATGAGCTGCGCCTCATGCGCCTCTAAGATAGAAAAGGGCCTTTCAAAGACGAGCGGCATCAAAAAGGCGAGCGTTAACTTCGCCACGGAAAAGGTCACAATCAGCTATGACCCCAAGGAAGTGGCCCCCGGGGATTTCATAAAGACCATAAAAGAGCTCGGTTACGGAGCCGGCGTTGAGAAGGTCGTTCTGCCAGTCCAGGGCATGAGCTGCGCGTCCTGCGTCGACAAGATAGAGAAGGCGTTGAACGGACTCGACGGGGTGGTGCGGGCAACCGTTAACTTCGCCACCGAAAAGGCCACCGTCGATTATCTCCCCGCCACAGTAAGCGTCGCCGAGATGGTCAAGGCTGTAAAGGGCGCCGGTTATGACGTAATCGAGGTCGCCGAGGAAGAGGACCTCCTTGAAAAGGAGGGGAAGGCGAAGAAGGCGGCCTACTTGAGGCTCAGGAGAAAATTCATCGTCGGCTTGATCCTGACTGCGCCGGTATTTCTATTCGCCTACCCCGGGGTATTCGGCCTTACGTCAGTCATTGATCTGGACAGGCGGACTTATTTTCTATTGCAGTTCGTCCTCGCCACCCCCGTACAGTTATGGTGCGGAAAGCAGTTCTACACAGGGGCATGGGCCGCGGCGAGGCACAAGACAACGGATATGAACACCCTCATCGCCGTAGGCACGTCCGCGGCCTACCTGTACAGCATTACGGCCACTTTTTTCCCCCGCGTCTTTACATCGAGCGGTTTTGCGCCAGAGGTCTATTTTGACACGGCGGCGGCCATAATAGTGCTCATACTCCTTGGCAGGCTCTTAGAGGCGAGGGCCAAGGGGCAGACCGGCGAGGCGATAAAGAAGTTGATGGGCATGCAGGCCAAGACCGCCAGGGTCATAAGAGACGGCGTTGAGATGGACGTGCCGATGAAGGATGTGGTGGAGGGCGACGTCGTGGTCGTTCGGCCCGGCGAGAAGATACCCGTTGACGGCGTAGTGGTGGATGGCTATTCCTCCGTGGACGAGTCGATGATAAGCGGCGAGAGCATGCCCGTTGAGAAGAACAAGGGCGACGATGTAATAGGAGCTACGATAAACAAGACAGGTTCGTTCAAGTTCAGGGCCACGAAGGTGGGCAAGGAGACGGCCCTGGCCCAGATTATAAAGATGGTAGAGGACGCTCAGGGGTCCAAGCCCCCTATTGCAAGGCTCGCAGACCTCATCTCCAGCTATTTCGTCCCCGTCGTCATAGGCATAGCGGTACTCACCTTCATAGTCTGGTACTTTTTCGGCCCCGCTCCCGCCTTTACATACGCTCTGCTTAACTTCGTGGCCGTCCTTATAATAGCGTGTCCCTGCGCCCTTGGGCTCGCGACGCCAACGTCCATAATGGTGGGCACGGGCAAGGGAGCGGAGAACGGCATTCTCATAAGGGGAGGGGAGTCCCTTGAGACGGCCCATAAGCTCAACGTCATAGTCCTCGATAAGACCGGCACCATTACAAAAGGTGAGCCGTCACTTACAGATGTTGTGGCCGAAGACGGGTTCGGCGAGGACGAGATACTGCTTTACGCCGGTTCGGCTGAAAAGGGTTCCGAGCACCCCCTCGGAGAGGCGATAGTCAACGGGGCCGTTGAAAGGGGCATAGAGTTGACTGGTCCGGAGAATTTTGACGCCGTGCCGGGCATGGGGATACAGGCGAGGATAAAAGGCAGGGACGTGCTCCTTGGTAATATTAAACTAATGAAGGAGAAGGGCATAAAGTCCGGTAGGCTCGAAGAGGTGTCGATCAAACTCTCCGACGAGGGCAAGACACCCATGTTCGTGGCACTCGATGGGAAGGCGGCCGGCATAGTGGCGGTTGCCGATACGTTGAAGGAGAATTCAGCCGAAGCTATCAGTGCCTTCAAGTCCATGGGACTCGAGGTCGCCATGATTACAGGGGACAACAGGAGGACGGCGGCGGCCATAGCCAAGGCGATAGGGATTGAGAGGGTACTCTCCGAGGTCCTCCCTGAGGACAAGGCCAGGGAGATAAAGAAACTGCAGTCCGAGGGAAAGAAGGTTGCAATGGTGGGGGACGGCATAAACGACGCCCCTGCACTGGTACAGGCCGATGTGGGCATCGCCATAGGCACCGGGGCCGACGTGGCCATGGAGGCCTCGGACATAACTCTTATAGGCGGGGACTTAAGGGCCATTGTTACGGCCATAGCGCTTTCGCGCGCCACCATCAGGAACATAAAGCAGAACCTCTTCTGGGCCTTTTTCTACAATACGGCCCTAATACCCTTGGCCGCGGGCGTCCTCTACCCCTTCTTCGGGATCCTTTTGAACCCCATCTTCGCGGCGGCGGCCATGGGCTTGAGTTCAGTGACGGTCGTTAGCAACTCCCTGAGGCTCAGGAGGTTCAAGCCTACACTGTAGGGACCTTCAAAGGGGTGGTTTGAAGAAAGTGTTTTATCCTTCCACATCCAAAGGGGGCGGACGTAGATGAGCAAGGAAGTAATAGACTCACTGAGGACCCTCCATGACCTGTCCAAGGCGATAAACTCCACACTGAAGAGCGAGGAGGTCGTGTCGCTTGTTCTGGAAAAAACATCTAATTTAATGAAGACCGACAAGGTTCTGATCCTGCTCCTCGGGAGGCCGGAGAGGGTCCTGACCGTCCAGGGTTATCTGGGTTTTAAAGAAGGCGAGTTGCCCGTAAAACGGTTCCCGAACGTAAAATCCTTCGACCACTGCATCGTGCACAAGGGCACGGTCATTACCTTTGAGGAGATTCTCCCTGAACAAGACTACCGGGAGCTTATCCATACCGCGCCCATGCTCGCTGATATGGTCTTCGCGCCCCTTGAGATTCAGGGGAGCGCTTACGGTTTGCTCGGGGTATTGGGCCGCAAAAGCAGATTTTCACCGGTGGAGCTTGAAATATTCTGCGCCATCGGAAGCCAGTCGGCCGTTGCCATGGAGAACGCCAACCTGTACAGGAAACTTAAAGACACATTTCTCCATACAGCCGAGGCCCTGGCAGAGGCCGTTAACAGCCGCGACCCTTATACCGGGGGGCACACAAGGAGAGTCGTGGACTACTCGCTCCTCATCGCCGACAGAATCGGCTTGAGCGAGGGCGAAAAAGAGACGCTCAGGCTCGCCGCGATACTCCATGATATCGGTAAAATTGGCATAGACGACGCCATACTGAGGAAGGGCGGCGTTCTGACCGAGGCCGAAGACTTGAAGATGAGAGAGCATCCAAGTATCGGGGCAAGGATACTCGGCTATGTGGATGAGATGGTCAATGTAATACCAGGAGTCTATAACCACCATGAGTGGTTTGACGGAAGCGGTTACCCCGAGGGGCTGAAGGGTGAGAAAATCCCCCTTCAGGCACGGATAATAGCGATAGCCGACGCCTATGACGCCCTTACAACCGATAGGCCTTACAGGAAGGCTATGGACAGGTGGTCCGCCCTGGACGAACTGGCGGCAGGCGCCGGGTCTCACTTCGACCCATCTCTTGCAGACACCTTCGCCAGGGAATTAAGGCGGCAAAAAGAACGCTAAAAAATTGCAATTGAAAGGAGGCCAGGTATGACGACTTTAAAACAGCAGCATATAAAGTTTAAAAAGGGGCCGGCCGGAAGCCCCGAGGATTGGGTGGTTGCGATTAAAAAGATTGCGGGCGTAACGAGCGTTAGTATAGACGCCGAAAAGGGAGACGTCTTCGTGGAGTACGACCTCTCCAAGTGCCGCGAGCAGGCCATAGAAAATTGGATGGTCAGGTCGGGCTTCGTCCTCGAAGACGGTTTGCTTGAGAGGGTTAAGAGGGGGTGGATACATTACACGGAAGAGAACGAGCAGGACGCCCTTACGGCGGAGGCCGGGTCGTGCTGCGATATTGACAGCGTGGAAAAGAAGAGGAAGGAAATAGAGGGGGAGTAGAGGCTTCATTGAAAACAATGGAGCATTGATATGGCTGTGGACCCTGTATGCGAGACGGCGATAGCGGGGAAAAGTCCGCCGAAAAGTTAGAGTACAAGGGCAAGAGATATTATTTTTACGCCGGCAGTTGCATAGAGAGGCTTGAGAAAGCCCCTGAGAAATACCACGGAGACGGGCAGGCGGACTGACTAAGGGAGTAAAGTCTTTTATTTTCCAGTGCTTACAAGTGCGCCGTTGAAACCGGGAGAGGGTTTTTTTACGGGAAGAACCCGGTAAGGAGCCCCCTTTTATTGAAAACTATTTTCACTTGACATTGATATCCGTTTTCACTATAATGGCCCCTCAAATTCTTTTAAAGGGGGAGTCCATGGTCTCAAAAGCAGGTTATTTTGTTCTGGTATTTATCGGTGTTCTCGCTCTGTCGGCCCAGGCGGCCCTGGCAGGCAACGGCGCCAACTTCGTCCTCTACAACCACCACACCGCCGAGGCCGGGGAGATAGAGGTCATGCTCATGTCTGACCTCGGCGAGGAGCCCGACGGCGCCCGCTACACCGCCCAGATGGTGGAGTTCGAACTCGGGATAACGGACAAGTGGACGATGGAGG
>BTQV01000087.1:0-6164 GCA_036986055.1 Thermodesulfobacteriota bacterium | reverse complement strand
CCTCGAGCGGTGGGTGGCCCCCATGAATAGAAGGTCATGCCCCTTATCCTTATAATATTTCACAATCTCCACCGGGGCGGTATCGCCCTTGAGCTCCACGAACTCGGCCTTCAGCTTGTAGGCCTTGAGATAATCGGCGGCCGCTACGAGGCTGTTGTCATCCTTGCCTCCCTTTACAGCCGTTACCACCGTAAGGGGCAGACCGAAGACCTTGCAGCACTCGGCCGCCCAGTGCATGGCGTCGCTCGCGTTGGCGCTGCCGTCATAGGCGAGAAGGGGCCTTTCCGGGGCCTTGAATTTTTTCGGCGCCACGAGCACGGGCTTGGTGGATTTCCTGATAATGCTCTCTGTAACCGAGCCGAGAAGCCCGGCGTCGAACTCCTCGTTCGCCCCCCTCGCCCCGAGCACGACAAGGTCCGCGAGTTTGGCGTGCTCGCAAATCTCGTTGGCCACTATGCCGGAAGTGATAAGCGTCTCATTGGGCACCGAGGCTTCCTTGCAGGACTTTTCAAAGACGTCGAGTATGACCTCTCCCCTGTCCTCGAGGGCTTCCTGCATCTTGGTGGCGAAGTTCAAAAAGGGCTCAAACCCTATGGAGGCGGAAATGTCGTGGAGTAAGGGCCCTTCAAGGGAGACTATGTCCACCACGTAAAGGCCGGTAACGGCGGCCTTGAACTTGCCGGCCAACCATATGCCGTATCCTGCCGCCGAGAGGCTGTGTTCGGAACCATCCTGTGGTACGAGAATATTCTTTATCATATGAGCACCGGTTCTCCTGAGATTTCGGTTTCAACAACGGCCTCCCCGTCCCTGAAAATAACGTTGAAGACGTCGCCTTCTTTCCACTTGAGGGTTATTGGGACCTTTATCTGTTCGTCTATATGCCTCTTCATGAACCTCGCGCCATACTTCTCGCTGTACCCGGAGTCCACAAGGGCCTCTACCGCCCTTTCGGCGACGGTCATATCCTTCCCGTACTCCTTCAGATGGTCCTTTATCCTCGCGAGATACATCTCTGTAAGGGCCTTTACCTCCGTCCTCGTAAGGGGCGAAAAGACTATTATATCGTCCACACGGTTCAAGAACTCGGGCGAGAAGGTGTTTTCGAGGTCCTTAACTATGTCCTTCTTGAGTACGGCGGTACTCTGGCCCTCGGGGAGGAACCCCAGCGGCTTCACGTACTTCTTGAAGACGTCGGAGCCGATGTTGCTCGTCATTATAATGACCGTGTCGCTGAAATAGACCCTCTTGCCGCGACCGTCGGTGAGCCAGCCCTCGTCAAAGACCTGCAAAAAGAGGTTCAGGACATAGGGATTGGCCTTTTCCACCTCGTCGAGGAGCACCACGGAGTAAGGGTTCTCCCTCACCGGGTTTGTAAGCAGCCCCCCCCTTTCGGAACCCACGATGCCCCTGGGCATGCCTATGAGTTTGTCCACGGCCACGCCCGAGTCCTTGTACTCGCTCATGTCGAGCCTTATTATCTTCTTATCGTCTCCGAAGAGGAACTCGGCGAGAGACTTGGCGAGTTCGGTCTTTCCCACGCCCGTGGGGCCGAGGAACATGAGCACACCGTCGGGCCTTGAATAATTCTCCTTCAATGGCCCCTTGTTGAGCCGGAGCCTCCTTGAAAGTGCTTCTATGGCCTCCCTCTGCCCGACTATCCTCTTTGCCAGCACCCTTTCCATGTCCCTGAACCGCGCCGTGGTGTCCCGGAATATCATGTCCCTCGGAATCTTCGTCTCCTGTGAGATAACCTCTACCACGTCTGAGACCTTTACCGGTTCATGGGGCCTGTTTATCTCCACCTTGACGCACGCCGTATCGAGCCAGCCTATGACCTTGTCGGGCATCTTCAGGCTCCGCATGTAGCGTTTGCTCATATCCAGGGCCGTATCTATGGCGTCCTTCTCTATCTTGACGGAATAATTCTTCTCGAGCCTGCGTTTTATGCCGAAGAGTATCTTCTTCGTCTCGTCCACGCTCGGTTCCTGCACGGTTACAAGACGGAAACGCCTGGCCAGGGCCTCGTCCTCGGCTATGAACTCCTTGTACTCCGAGAGCGTAGTCGCCCCTATTACCTGCACCTCTCCGCGGGCGAGGGTGGACTTCAAGATATTGGCGGCGTCGGAAGGCACGCCCATGGCGCTGCCCGCCCCTATGAGGGTATGGGCCTCGTCAACGAAGAAGATTATGTTCTTCCTCTCCTTTATCTCCTTTATTATCTTCTCTATCCTGTCCTCGAACATGCCGCGGAAAATTGTGCCCGCTACTATGGAGTTCATCTGGATGTTTACTATCTGCTTGCCGCGCAGCCTCTTGGGCACGCGCCCGGGCTCAAGCTCTATCCTTCTGGCCAGCCCCTCTACGACGGCTGTCTTTCCAACGCCCGGCTCGCCCACCACCATGACGGAATTGGACCTGTCCACATGGCAGAGTATCTCCATTACCTGGTCTATCTCGGAGTCTCTGCCTATGATGAGCGGGAGTTTGTCGAACCTTGCGAGTTTGTTGAGGTTTACAGCAAAGTGCTTCAGATTCGGCGGGAGCTCGTACTTCTTCATGAGTTCCTCCTCCATCTCCTCCTTGCTCCTGACCTTAACGGCTACCCTGCGCATCACATAGTCCGGGTCGAGCCCGAAACTCCTGAAAACCTTTGCCGGGAGGCTGTGGTTCTCCTGGAATATGGCGATAAAGAGGTCTGTTGAGTCGAGTTCGTCGCGGCCCCATCTGTGGGCCTCTTCCCTGGCGAGCCGGAAGACGTTCTTCGTGGCCGGAGGGATCTTGAGCCCGAAACCTATGTACTGGCGTGCAATGTTTAAGTGTTCGTTCAGGAAACTGATGACGTGGTCGTTGTCGAGGTTCAGGTCCTCCATCACCTCTTTGAAAAAATTCTTTTCCACCTTTGCAAAGGCGAGGAAGAGGTGCTCTACACCGAGATAATAATGCTGGCGGCTCTTGCTCTCTTCAATGGCAACGTCGAGAACCCTTATGGCCTTGACTGAAAGCCTTTCTCTTATCTCCTGCAAATCGGTCATATCCATACCCCGGAGGTTACAAGGTTCGCACCCGATCGTCTCTTATACGGCCTATCTCTCAATACTCCCTTCGCCCGGAGTCACCGGCAATCTAATATATTATAACGCAACAATAAGGATAGATAATTAAAAGTTTAACGTCAACTAAATATTTTTAATATTCTACCATAAACCTTTCCTCGGTTCATAGGGATTTGTTCTGGAAAAATCCTCGATAAGTTGAGCCGACTTTTTGTCAATCCCCTTGGGAACGCTTATGTTTACCACCACATACTGGTCACCCCTGCCGCCGCGGGGCAATGGTACGCCCTTGCCTTTTATCCTCAGTTTCTGCCCACCCTGAGTCCCCGGGGGTATCTTGATCCTCGTAAAACCGTCTATGGTTGGGACCTCTATTTCAGCGCCGAGGACGGCTTCTTTCACGGTTATTGGCACATTTACATAGATATCGTTGCCCACCCTCTTGAAATAGGGGTGCGGCCTCACAGTGGTTATAATATAGAGGTCTCCCGGGGGGCCTCCACCGGGGCCCTCGTGCCCCTTGCCCGCGACCCTGACCCTGGAGCCGTCATGGACCCCCGGCGGGATCTTTATTGTAATCCTTTCCGCCGCGCCGCTTGGCCTCGTTACCGTTATCTTGACCTCTGCGCCCCTTACGGCCTTTAGAAAATCAAGCGGCATGGTATATTCGAGGTCCGCCCCTCTTCTGGGGCCCCTTCTCGTCCCCCTTCCCCCGAAGACCTCGCTGAAGATGTCCTCGAAGCCTCCGACACGTCCGAAACCAATGTTCTCGAAGTCAACGCCGCCGGGCGGCCAGCCCCCGCCCATGCCCGGCTCAAAGGTGACCCTGCCGGTGAGGTCGTAGTCGCTCCGCTTTTTCGGATCGCTCAAGACGCTGTAGGCCTCGTTTATCTCCTTGAACTTCTTCTCCATCCCCTTATCGCCGGGATGAAGGTCAGGATGATACTTTCTGGCGAGCCTACGGTACGCCTTCTTTATCTCGTCCTCCGGGGCGTCCCTCGAAACCCCGAGTATTTCATAGTAGTCTTTTTTGGCCATAACATGAAAGACCGCAAGCGTCTCAAGCACTTACGGCATGATATACAATCTCAGGGTACAGCGCCTTGACCCAAGTTACAAGTTTTTTTTCAGCAGGGGATATTACGTGACGAGGATTTTTTAATGAAGGGGGGATGGAGGTATCTATAGGGATGGTTTTAATGAATAGATACAGCAGGTTCTCCATCCCCCCTGAAAAAAATACCGCTTATGAGGTCCGTACTATAAGGGGCCGGCCAAGGGCCGTCAACCGGCCTTGTTCTCCTTGTCGTCTGCGGCCTCCTTGTCGTCAACGACCTCGGCGTCAACGACTTCTCCCTCTTGCCCGGCGCCGGCCTCCTGGCCCGCACCCGGAGCCTCTGCGGCCTGGGCCTCCGACGCCTTCTTGTACATCTCTTCGGCGAGTTTGTGGGAGGCGGTGTTTATCGTCTCTATCGCCTGCTTCAAGACCGTTACTTCCTTCTCGCCCTCAAGGGCCGTCTTGCCCTCGGCGAGGGCGTCTTCAACGGCCTTTATGTCAGACTCGGAGAGTTTGTCCCTGTTTTCGTTGAGGAGTTTTTCCGTGGAATATACGAGCCCGTCGAGCTGGTTCCTCGTGTCTATCAACTCCTTCTTCCGTTTATCCTCATCTGCGTGCCCCTCGGCCTCATGCACCATCTTATCGACCTCGTCCTTGCTGAGTCCGCTCGAAGCCGTTATGGTTATGTTCTGCTGCTTTCCAGTGGCCGTGTCCCTTGCCGAGACGTTAAGTATCCCGTTGGCGTCTATATCAAAGGCGACCTCTATCTGGGGTATGCCCCTGGGCGCGGGCGGTATGCCAACGAGATGGAACCTGCCGAGCGTCCTGTTGTCGCGCGCCATGGGCCTTTCGCCCTGGAGCACGTGTATCTCCACCTGCGTCTGGTTATCGGCGGCCGTTGTGAAGACCTCCTTCTTCTTCGTGGGTATGGTGGTGTTGCGCTGAATGAGCGGGGTCATAACACCGCCGAGCGTCTCTACGCCCAGCGACAGCGGGGTTACGTCCAGGAGCACCACCTCCTTGACCTCTCCGGCCAGGACCCCGCCCTGAATGGCCGCGCCTATGGCTACGACCTCATCGGGGTTCACCCCCCTGTGGGGCTCTTTGCCGAAGAACTCCTTAACGAGCTTCTGTATGGCCGGCATCCTTGTCATGCCTCCAACGAGCACTATCTCGTGCACGTCGGAAGGGCTAAGGCCCGCGTCCTTCAAGGCCTGCTCGCAGGGCGTCTTGCTCCTGGCCACCAGGTCTTCCACGAGTTGTTCGAACTTGGCCCTTGAAAGCCTCATAACCAGGTGCTTGGGCCCGGAGGCGTCGGCCGTTATAAAGGGCAGGTTTATCTCCGTCTCCATAGTGCTCGAAAGCTCTATCTTCGCCTTTTCCGCGGCCTCCTTGAGCCTCTGGAGCGCCATCCTGTCCTTTGAGAGGTCAACGCCCTGGTCCTTTTTGAACTCATCTACAAGCCAGTTTATGACCCTCTGGTCGAAGTTGTCCCCGCCGAGATGCGTGTCGCCGTTGGTTGACTTGACTTCGAAGACCCCATCGCCCACCTCGAGTATGGAGACGTCGAAGGTGCCGCCGCCGAAGTCATAGACAACGATTATCTCTTCTTTCTTCTTATCCAGCCCGTATGCCAGCGACGACGCCGTAGGCTCGTTTATTATCCTCTTTACATCGAGGCCGGCTATCCTGCCCGCGTCTTTAGTGGCCTGACGCTGGGAGTCGTTGAAATAGGCCGGCACGGTAATGACCGCCTCTGACACAGGCTCGCCAAGATACGCCTCGGCCGCCCGTTTAAGTTTCTGGAGTATGATGGCTGATATCTCCGGCGGGAGGTAGTCCTTGCCCATATTGTCGGAGTGAATGGCGGCGCGACCCTGACTGTCCTTTACCACCTTGTAGGGCACCATCTTCATCTCCTCCGAGACCTCGTCGTAGGTCCTTCCCATGAACCTCTTGATGGAGAATATGGTGTTTTCAGGGTTGGTAACGGCCTGCCTCTTGGCCACCTGCCCCACGAGCGTCTCCTTGTCCTTTGTGAAGGCGACGAC
>BTQV01000086.1:0-6168 GCA_036986055.1 Thermodesulfobacteriota bacterium | reverse complement strand
GGGTCGATGAGCTTGAGAAACAACTGGACTGCGGCAACAACGGCTACCATTAACGCCCGTTACGCCAGGGCGCCGCGCTACGGCGTACGGCCCCTCTGCTGAAAAAATCCATCCCCCCCCAGTCTCCCAGCCCCCCTTTGCCCCCTTGCGCGCCGGCTGAGTAACCCCTTTAAGGCCGCTACCCCAAAAAAAGCTTTTTTATGCCGGACCTGAAGGGCTTTTTAACTACACCTTTCTCCGTTATTATGGCCGTGACGAGTCTTGCCGGTGTAACGTCGAAGACAGGGTTTCTCACCTTCACCCCCTTGGGGGCCACCATGCGCCGGCCCATGTGCGTCACCTCGCTACTGTCCCTCTCCTCTATGGGTATCTCGTGGCCGCTCTTTATATTCATGTCGATGGTAGAGAGCGGCGCGGCCACGTAAAAGGGCAACTTGTGCTCGCGGGCCAGCACAGCCACCGTGTATGTCCCTATCTTGTTTGCCACGTCCCCGTTCGAGGCTATCCTGTCGGCGCCAACGACCACTGCGTCTATTAACCCCTCTTTCATGAAATGACCGGCCATGTTGTCGGTTATGAGGGTGACGTCTATCCCGTCCTTCATGAGCTCCCATGCCGTAAGCCTTGACCCTTGAAGAAATGGGCGTGTCTCGTCGGCGAGGACTTTTATGTCTCTGCCCCGTTCTATGGCACCTCTTATTACACCCAGCGCCGTGCCGTACCCGGCCGTGGCAAGGGCCCCAGCGTTACAGTGGGTCAGGACTGTGGAGTTTTTTTTCAAAAGCGCGCCGCCGTGGCGGCCGATTTCTTTGTTTATCACAATGTCTTCGTCGTGGATTGAACACGCCTCGGCAACGAGTATTTTTTTTATAGCATCCACAGGCTTATTAGCGTTCTCCTCAAAGACCCTCGTCATCCTGTCAACGGCCCATGAGAGGTTTACGGCCGTGGGCCTAGCCGAGGCCACGACATCGGCGATTCCTTCGAACTTTTTTTTGAACTTGTCTTTGTCATTCGTCCTTATCCTCAAGGCCCCGACGGCCACGCCCATGGCCCCGGCGACCCCTATGGCCGGCGCGCCCCTCACAACCATCTTCTTGATGGCGTCGGCCACGGCCCTGTAATCCCTGTACGTCCTGTAGACCTCCCGGCCTGGAAGGAGCCTCTGGTCTATCATGACTACCGAGTCTTTTTTCCATTCTATGGTCTTGAACATTTTTCGCGCGCTCTCCTCTTTTTTCTTTTTTTAAATATCTTCCGCCGGCCCTGCGGTTAAGGTATCAATAACCGGGGGTAACGGCCTGTAGCACCGTCGCGTCGAAGGGCTGTACATGAACAACCTCCCCCTCTTCAAGCGCCGATACCCCTTCGGGCGCTATGATAAAGGCGTTTGCCTGCACCATGGTTGATATCATGCCAGAGCCCTGTCCCTCGAGGGGTTTTACGAGAAAACCCTCATCAGTAATAGTGAGAGACCCCCTTAGAAAGTTCACCCTGCCGGGCTTCTTTTTTATCGGGGCTGTAAGGATCGCCGGAAAGGTCCTCCTGTAGATATCCTTTCTGCCGGCCATCTTGAGGAGCGCGGGCCTTACAAACTGCTCAAAGGCCACCATGGAGGATATTGGGTTGCCGGGAAGCCCGAAGGCGGGTCTTCCGCCGATAACCCCGAATGCAAGGGGTTTGCCCGGTTTCATTGCAACCTTCCAGAACCGCATCTCCGAGCCCATCTCCTTTAAGACGTCCTTTACAAAGTCGTAATCGCCAACGGACACGCCGCCAGAGGTGATTATGCAGTCGTACTTGACGGCCTCGGTGAGTTTATCCATAAGGCCTTGCCTCGTGTCCGGGGCTATGCCGAGGTTTACGGCCTCGGCGCCTGAGTCCTTTACCAGGGCGCAGAGCCCGTAGCCGTTGCTGTTGGTAATCTTTCCCGGCGAGGGGACGGTCTCGATGTCAACGAGTTCGTCGCCTGTAGAGAGGACGGCGGCGACGGGCCTTTTTTTCACGCAGACGGCCGCCTTTCCCGTGGTGGCGAGCATTAAGACCTCGGCGGGCCTTATGACCGTGCCTTCCCTGATGACCATATCGCCGGAGGCAAAGTCCTCGCCGCTCTTCCTTACGTTGGCGCCAGGCCTTATTGCCTCAAAGACAAGGACGGTCTCCCCGCGGGCTTCGGTCTTCTCCACCATGACCACGGCGTCGGCCCCGTCGGGAACGGGCGCGCCCGTCATTATCCTTACGGCCTCGCCCTTGTTGACCGGCCCCCGGGGGGTGGACCCGGCGGGAAGGTCGTATATGACCCTTAGAGCGGCGGGGGAGTCCTTTGATGCTTGCCGCGCGTCCTCAGAGCGGAGCGCGTAGCCGTCCATGGCCGAATTGTCCCAGGGCGGGTTGGGCCTCGCGGCTGTAATGTCCTCGGCGAGGACCCTTCCAAGGGCCGAGAGCGTATCCACCGTCTCGGATTCAAGGGGTCTGACCTCGGCGAGTATTATACTCAAGGCCTCTTTTACGGGAAGCATGGCTCTGTCCTTTTTGAGTTAAGAGGTTTTTTCGTTAGAAGAAAAAAGGGATTATAAATTATCATTATAATCCCGCGATGTAAATTACCAATTATGCCGATGGTCCGTCAATTGAAAAATTTTTCTCAGGCGGCGGGGGCGGCTGGTGCGGTTTCTCTTGAAAGAAATTCTAAGGGGATTTTTCTGGGATTTTTACTGGCCCGGCAAAAAAACAGGGGTTCAGCCGGTTGGCGGCGCGCCGGGTTACATGTGCCGCGCCCGGGCCAATGTCAATAGATGGGGGGTCAGGAGCCCCCCCATTCAAATCTTTTTAACCCGCCCGGCCCTTACGGGTATGACAATCAAGCTGCCGGGTCTTATGAGCCTCGGGTTCTTGAGGTTGTTGAGGTAGAGGATTGGTTTAATACGTGTCCTGTATCTTCTGGCTATGGCCCAGAGCGTATCTCCGGGCTTTACCCTGTGTTTGTAAAATTTAAGCCTCTCGGGCCTCGGTATCTTTTTGAAATTCTCGGTGAAGAGCACGACTGTGCCCGGCGGGAGTTTCACCTCATAGTTCGAGTAATTCGGCGGTGTGAACCAGCGTTTGAGCTCAGGGTTGAGCTTCTTGAACTCGGCGACGGTTATCCCCGCCGCCTCTGCTATCACCTTTATGTCCGTGGCGTGAGGCATCTTCACCTTCTCGTATTCAACGCTATCGGCATACTCTATATCGCGGAACCCGTATTTTTCCGGGTTCTTGGCGATAAGCATGGCGGCGAGGTACTTGGGCACGTACTGGCGCGTCTCCCTTTTAAGGGTCTTTCTCTTTTTCGCCAGCGCCCAGAAGTCGTCGGTGCGGTGTTTCTTGACGGCTCTTCTTATGCGCCCCTCTCCAGCGTTATATCCGGCGACGGCGAGGTACCAGGAGTCAAAACGCCCATAGAGTCTTTTAAGGAATTTTGCCGCGGCTATGGTGGACTTCTCCGGGTCCATCCTCTCGTCTATCCACCAGTCTACCCTTAGGCCGTACCTTACGGCCGTGGCCCTTATGAACTGCCACATGCCCACGGCCCGCATCCTCGACCGTGCCCTTGGGTTCAAGCCGCTCTCGATGAGGGCCACGTAGAAGAGGTCCTCGGGCATACCCTCATCGCGGAGAATGCCTTTAATTAGTTTATCGTACCCGCCCGTCCTTCTAAGCCATTTGACGAAGTACTCCCTGCCGCCCGTTTGA
Organism: Thermodesulfobacteriota bacterium; assembly: GCA_036986055.1. GTDB lineage: Bacteria > Desulfobacterota > GWC2-55-46 > GWC2-55-46 > JADFVP01 > BTQV01. The sequence goes on along the minus strand of BTQV01000086.1, from coordinate 2,436 downwards.
AAATATTTTATGAAGGACTCAACGCTGTTGTTGACGACTATGGGCACGTCGGGGAGCTGGTCTATCTCCGGGGCCGGGGCCTCTACGCTTTCCGCGTCGTGTATATTGTCCCCGCTCAGGCATATGTCGGGGTTCCCCCGGGGGTCGGAATAGGCCCCGGCCTCATCCAGGCAGGCCGACGCAATATCGGCGGCCTGTTTATCTGTGTAGGAAAAGAGCTTTTCGTGCGGTCTTGTCTTAAGCGGACTCGCTTCACCGGCGGTCTCTGACGCCGACGCTGCGCCCGCGTACGCGAAAAGGCCCAGGCAAAGGACTATAATACAGAGAAAAAACCTCTTGGGGATTTTTTCCATCTCATTTCCTTTTAAAGGATTATCAGTGCGATTTGGAGTGCGCGGCCTTGGTGGGTGGTTTTATTTGCCGGAATTTTTCCTTTACGTCCTCGGCCGTCTTCCTCGCGGCGAGTTCGACCTTCTTGCCGGCCAGGGTAAGTTTCTTGGTATAGTCGAGAAAGTACTGGTTGTTTTTAACCCAGTTCTTCGTCACGTTCCTTCCATAGGTCTTTAAGGAGACGTTGAAAAGGTCGAGGCGCAGGGCCCTCTTGAATATCTGCGGCATTGAGTAGAATTCCTTCGACGCCTTTAATGTCTCATTCTGGATCTCGTAATAGCTCATGAGTTTGGGCTTGAAGACCACGTGGTGGGCGTCATAGAGGGACCAGTCCTTGGAGATTATCCGGTCCTCCTTGTCCATCTCATCGTAGACGCGTGTGCCGGGTAGCGGCGTGAGTATAAGGAACTGCACGGTCTCGAGGTCGTTCTTCTTGGCGAACTTTACGGTCTTGTGGATGGTGTCCACCGTGTCCTGGTCGGAGCCGAAGACGAACATGCCGTGGATGCGTATGCCGTTACGGTGGAGTTTGGTGATGCAACTTTCGATATCCCCGACGGTCTGGCCCTTGTTGTAGAGTTCAAGGGTCTCGGGGTTTACCGACTCGAAACCTATGTACACCGTGTGGCAGCCCGATTTCTTCATGAGGTCCATTAATTCGGGGTCCTTTGCCACGTCCACCCTTACCTGGGCCGTCCATTTCGGCGTCAGGTCCGCGTCGATCATTGCCTTCAAGAGTTCCTTCGTCCTCTTTTTGTCGGCCACGAAGTTGTCGTCGTAGAAGAAGACCCATTTGCCGCCGCCTTCCTTGTTTCTGCGAAGTTCCTCAAGGACCAGTTCCTTCTTCCTGAACCTGTATTTGCGGCCGAACATGGCGGTAACGGAGCAGAAGCTGCAGTCAAAGGGGCACCCCCTTGAGGTCATGATAGGGGTTATGCAGATCTTTTGATAGGGGTCCTTTTCAAAGCCCTTCATAATGGTGAAGTCAGGGCAGGGCAGGCTGTTTACGTCCTTGCAGAAGGGCACGACGCTGTTTTTGAAGACCTTGCCGTTCTTCCTGTAGCATATGCCGGCGATGGCGTCGAGCCCCTCGCCCGTCTCAATGGCCTTTATGAAGTCGAGGAAGACATCGTCTGTTTCACCCCTCAGGACGTAGTCGCAGTATTCCAGGGCCTCCTCGGCCATGAAAGTGACGTGGGGCCCGCCCATGAAGACGGGTATGCCCGCTTCCTTGATGAGTTTCGCTATTTCATATGAGCGCATGGACGTGGACGTTATGCAGGAGATGCCCACGACGTCGGCGCTCAATACCTCTTCGAGGTCGAGCTCATCGAGGACTTCCACGTAGCTTTTGACTTCATAGCCGTGCTCTTTTAATTGGGTGCCGAGAAGAACCGTTCCGAGCCTGGGCAACGGCATCCTCGCGAAGACGTGCAGGTCGGGCGGTTTGGGCTCGATAAATATTACTTTTTTAATGGTCTTTCCACGTGTAGTTTTCATTATGCAATTTTATCCGCATATAGAGGGCATGTCAAGCATAAAGCCCTGCACGCCGCCCTCCCGACGGCGCCGGAGGTGCGCGCCGGGGACCTTCAACCCGGCCATATCAAAAGGCTTTTAAGCGCGTTTTTCGCGTCATTCAAAGAGGAGTTTTTTAAGGCATTTGCCGGTTTTGCTCCCGCGAAGCGTTGCTATCTCTTCGGGTGTGCCGGTACCCACCACGGCCCCGCCTTTGTTACCGCCGCCGGGGCCGAGGTCTATTATGAAATCGGCCGTCTTTATGAGGTCGAGGTTGTGCTCGATGACAATGACCGTGTTGCCCGAGTCGACGAGCCTTCCGAGCACGGAGAGGAGTTTTTTAGTGTCGTCCATGTGGAGCCCAGTGGTGGGCTCGTCGAATATGTAGAGCAAGTTGTCAGTGGATATGTCTATAAGTTCCCTGGCTATCTTGAGCCTCTGGGCCTCGCCGCCGGAGAGCGTCAGGGCGGACTGGCCCAGCCTCAGATATCCCAGGCCCACGTCCCTTACCACGGAAAACCTCTTTTG
>BTQV01000085.1:0-6263 GCA_036986055.1 Thermodesulfobacteriota bacterium | reverse complement strand
AGGCCCTTGAGAGGCTCGTGCCTTCGTCGGGTACTTACAGGCACGACGCGCGCTGGGGCGACGGCAACGGCTTTTCCCATGTAAGGGCGGCTCTCATGAAGCCCGGCCTCACCGTGCCCGTTGTGAGAGGCGCGTTGACCCTCGGGACGTGGCAGCAGATAGTCTTTGTGGATTTTGACAACAGGCCGCGTACGAGACGCCTCGTCGTCCAGATACTGGGCGGGTAGCCTGAAGGGGACTTTTAGCGCATGAAGAAGAAGATGATGAAGGTCGCCGGGGTGGGACAGTGCTCCCTCGATTATATCGTCTCCGTAAAAAGGTTTCCCGAAGAGGACACGAAGGAGGAGGCCCTTGGGTTTACCTCCGAGGGCGGCGGGCCCGTGGCCACGGCCCTGGTCTCACTCAGTCGGCTCGGTGTGAAGACATATTTTACCGGCCTTGTTTCCGATGACGACGCGGGAAAGGCGATTAAAAAAGGCCTTGTTGCCGAGGGCGTGGACATAAAGGGCCTTGTCGTAAGAAAGGGCGGGTCGTCGCAGAGGGCTTTTATTGTGGCCAATATGAAGAACGGCTCAAGAACCATATACTGGCAGAGGCCGAGTGTGGGGGAACTCGCCCCTCTCGACGTAAACCCGTCCCAAATCCGGGGAAAGGATTTTCTGCTCGTGGACGGGCTTATGCCCGGCGCCGCCCTTGCCGCCGTGAGGTTAGCCCGCAGCCTAAAGATACCAATCATGCTCGACGCAGGGTCCATGAAGGCGGGCATGCTAAAACTCTGCGGGTTATGCGATTATGTTATCGGCTCGGAGGATTTTTCAAGGGCCATCTCCCCAGACCCGAAAAAGACACTAAAAAAGATTTCCGCCCTCGGCCCCAAGGCCGTGACCATAACCATGGGCCGGCGCGGCTCCGTTACATGGTCTGAAGGTAGAATTTTCAGGACCCCGGCCTTCAGGACAAGGGCCGTTGACACGACGGGCGCTGGCGACGTCTTCCACGGCGGCTGCATATACGGCCTTATGAAAGGCTCGTCCATGGAGGAGGCGGTAAGGTTCGCCTCGGCCTTTGCCGCGTTGAAGTGCGCCGCGCCCGGAGGAAGGAGCGGCATACCCACCCTCAGAAAGACTTTGTTGTTTTTAAAGGCAAACCGCTGACCTGTCTAAGGAAGTCTTCTTACATCCCCGCGTTCACCACCGCCCCTGTCCGGGCGCCGTAGTGCCGCTTGCAAAAAAATCAAGCCCCCTACCCGGCCTGTAAGCCCCGTCCTCATAGACCCCATAAAAATCTTTAGCGTGGAATTGTAAGCCGCCTTACTGCAACAAAAAAATTATTCTGTTAGACTATTATCAAAGATAAGCCGTTAAGGAGAAAGAAGGCGGTCATGGATAAACACGGTGATAAATTCGATCTTGTAATAATCGGCGGGGGCGTCGGGGGGCTCGTGGCGGCAAGCGGCGCTGCGCAGCTCGGCGCGAGAGTGGCCCTTGTTGAGAAGAATGACTCGCTGGGGGGCGACTGCCTCCACTGGGGGTGCGTACCCACCAAGAGGCTTGTATATGCCGCAAAGGTTGCCTCCATCGTAAGGAACGCGAAGGAGTTCGGCATTGAGACCGGCCCCGTAAAGGTGGATTTTCCCGCGGTCATGGAGAAGATGAGGGCGGTTCAGGCGAAGATTGGGGAGCACGACGACCCGGAGCGTTTCAGGAAGATGGGCATTGAGGTTATCTTCGGAGGAGGTTCCTTCAAGGACAAGTTTACCTTTGAGGCGGGCGGAAGGCTCCTGAAGGGAAGAAAGTTCTTGATAGCCACCGGCTCGGGCCCTGTTATCATCCCCATCCCGGGGCTCAAGGAGTCGGGGGTACTGACCAACGAGACGGCCTTGAGGCTCAAAAAACTTCCCGCCGAGTTGGTGATTCTCGGTGCGGGTCCCATAGGCATAGAGTTCGCGCAGGTCTTCAGCCGTCTGGGCTCAAAGGTGACCATAGTCGAGAAGATGGGCCAGATTCTCCCACGCGAGGATAAGGAAATCTCCGATACCCTCCAGTTAATACTCGAAAAAGAGGGCATAAAGATAGATACATGCACAGAGGTGACCGACGTAAAGGTCAAGGGCTCGAAGAAATGCATATCCGCGGCCTGCGAGACGGGGAAAAAGTCCTACAACCCCGATGAGGTGATGATAGCCATAGGCAGGGCCCCCAATGTGGAGGGGCTGAACCTCGAGGCGGCCGGAGTCGAGTACGACAAGAGGCGGGGCATAAAGGCGGACAGGACATTAAGGACCTCGCAGAAGCACATATACGCCTGCGGCGACGTAATAGGCCATTACGCCTTCACCCATGTTGCCGAGTACCAGGCGGGCATTATCGTCTCCAACGCCCTCTTCCCCTTTGTGTCGAGGAAGACCGACTACAGTTCTGTGCCCTGGGTTACCTATTCGGACCCGGAGCTTGCCAGGGTGGGGCTTACAGAGAACGAGGCGCGGGAAAAGCACGGCTCGTCCGTCAAGGTCTACAGGTTTTACTTCAAGGACGTGGACAGGGCTGTTATAGAGGGAGAGGGCCAGGGGCTCATCAAACTCATGGTTGATAAAAAGAACCGCATCCTCGGCGCCCATATACTCGGCCCCCACGCCGGAGAAATGCTCCACGAATACGTCCTTGCAAAGCAGGCCGGGTTGCCCATAACGAGCATCTCGAAGACCATACACGTCTATCCCACTCTCGCCCAGGGCGTTAAGCGCGCGGCTGACCAGTATTACGCGGAAAAACTCTTTAAAGGGTGGTTCCCGAAGTTCGCGCGTTGGATCATACGAAGAGGCGGTTAGCGTCTTTTAAATTTTCGGTGGAAAAAGATGAACAAAAAGACATTAAAATTCATAATACTCATAATATTCGTGGTGGGCGGCTTTTTCATGGTGCGCTATCTGGGCCTCGGCCAGTACCTGGACCAGGAAAAGATGAGGGAGTGGATAGAGGGGTTCGGCGTATGGGGCCCTGTAATCTACATGCTCATCTACAGCATCGCGCCCAGTTTCATGCTCCCGGGCCTGGCCATAACCGTTGTTGGCGGCATACTCTTCGGCCCCTTCTGGGGGGTGGTTTACGTGGCCGTGGGGGCGACTATCGGGGCCTCCCTCGCCTTTCTCATAGCGAGGTATATGGGCAGGGACTGGGTCGAGGGGCTTCTTAAGAGCCCGAGGCTCAAGGAGATAGACGAAGAGGTGGAGAAGAAGGGCTGGAAGATAGTCGCCTTTACGAGGCTTATCCCGCTCTTTCCCTTTAACTTCCTCAACTACGCCTTCGGCCTTACGAGGATAAGGTTCTCCCACTACCTGCTGGCCACCTTTATATTCATGTTCCCCGGCATCATCGCCTACGTGGTCTTTTCAAGCTCCATCCTCGAAATCTTCAAGGGCAGGGTCTCAATGACCTTTGTAATAGGCGTCGTCCTCGTGGTATTCGTATCCCTTCTTCCTCTCCTGTACAAGAGGTTCAAGAAGAGGGGGCAAAGAGGGGCGGTATGACGCTAACGGCCCGGCTTTTTCCGCAGGTGATGATAATCACTGATATATCCGACACTTTCCTGTAAGAAATGTTTAGTTTTATTGACTTATTCCGGCTGCGGGGGAAATGTTACGGCCCCTTGAAAGGGATATTCAAACCCCTGGTCCGGAACTTATTGAAAGCCGGGAGGGAGAGGCCCAAAAACTTCTTGACAAAAGAGCGTAAAGGCGATTAACCTTTCAAAGGTGAAAAAGCAATATTACGCCATAGTTGCGTTAACGGTCTTTGTCTTCGCCGGTTGCGCCGCCCAGGAGACAACCGTTGAGAGGTTAAGCGGCCGTATAACGGATTTGAGCAAGTCTCTCGAAGAGACAAACTCAAAGGTGGAGGAGCTCGACAACAAGTTCAGGCTGCTCCGCGAGAAGATCGAGGCCGGCAATGAAAGGTTGGAGGAGTTAAGCGCCCAGGAGATTTCACCGCCCAAGGGGCTTAAGGTCATAAGGCTCGGTGAAGAGGGTGCTACGCCCCCGGAGACCAGGGCGCCCGGGCCTGAAAAACCGGAAGCCCTCTACGAACGGGGACAGAACCTCTTTATGGAAGGGAGGTACGAAGACGCGAGGGGGGTCTTTAACGAGCTTGTGAACCTCTACCCCACACACGTCCTCTCGGACAACGCCCTTTACTGGATGGGGGAATCCTACTATTCTGAAAAGAATTTTCTCGACGCCCTTCACGTATTCAAGGACGTGGTGAAGAAATACCCCCGCGGGAACAAGGCGCCCGACGCGTTGCTCAAGGCCGGGTTCAGTTACCTCGAGTTGAATAAACGGGATGATGCGTGGGCCGCCTTCAGGGAACTGATAAAACATTATCCCGGAACCGAGGCCGCGTTAAAGGCCGAAAAAAGGCTCAAGGGCTTGTAATTTCCCTGTCAAAGACAAGGAAGGACAGTAATGAAAAGAAAAACTTTTTTATCGACCATGATCCTCGCTCTTTTCCTCTTGTCACCTCTCGCGGTGCACGCGGCCGGGCCTGATGCGGCGTTACGGAAGGCGAGGAGGACTGAAGCGCCGGGCACTGAAGGCAAGGCCGTATCTTACGTTATTATAAGACACGATACGCTCTGGGACATTTCGGAAAGGTTTTTAAAGGACCCCTTCAAGTGGCCTTCCATATGGAAGATAAATCCCTATATAAAGAACCCGGACCTCATATACCCCGGTGACGTTGTGAAGATAATCCCCCTTACGGAAGAGGGGGGCGAGGGGGAAGGGGTGAAAGAGAGGGGCGGGGTGGAATTAGACGCGGGGAGGCTGACGCTGCCCGTCGTGACCATTGAGCCCTCGGGAGAAAAGGTCGTCGTCCTCGAGCCCGAGGTGAAGAAAGCAGAACCACCGTCTGCGCCTCCTGTGCCCACCTACTCTTCGGGCATGATGAAGAGGAATGGTTTTATAAGCGACAGGGCATTGAAGACCGCGGGCGTTATTATAAAGGCAAGGGAGAACGTGGTCCTTCTCGGAGAGGGCGACGACGTATACCTTACCCTTAAAGAAAAGTCCGGGGTTTTTCAGGGGCAGCGTTTTACAATATTCAAAAAAACCTCCAGGGTAAGGCACCCTGTAACGGGAAAGAAGCTGGGGCACATGATAGAAATCCTCGGGACCCTCGTGGTGACCGAGAACGTGGGCGTGGTGGAGGCCAAGATTGAAAAGTCCTTTAAGGAGATAGAGGTTGGGTCGAGGCTCATGCCCTACATTGAACCCGTCACTGAAGTAGCACTCACAGGGACAGCGCCCGGCGTGTACGGCTACATCGTGGCCACGTCCGAAGACCGGCAGGACCTCTCCATGGGCGATATAGTCTATATCGACAGGGGGTCGAAGGACGGGCTTCAGAAGGGAAATGTCCTGGACATATTAAGGGCGGGCAAAAAGGTCAAAGACCCGGTTACGGGTAAAGAGGTCGAGCTCCCTGCCACTAATATCGGCTCCCTCGTGGTTATAGCGCCTGGCAAAGTGACATCGTCGTGCATTATAATAAAGAGCATAAACGCCATACGGACGGGGGATCTCGTGAGTACGGCGGCCGAGCAGTAAAAGCGGCGGAGAGAATAATTTTAATTTTTTAAGGCTGCGTCCCTTAGCAAAAAACCGGTCGCAGCCTTTTTTTGTCCGGTTTGCGTCCCAGGGGACGCGCGAAAATTTTTCAGAGTGGAGATATGGACGAAGCCGCGAGATATACGCTTGCCCTTACGAGGATAAAGGGCGTTAAACGGGCGGACCTCTTTGAATTACTGAAGGAGCTGGCCCCTACGGACCTCTTTGAGGCGTGCCTTGGACGAAGCCCCGGCCCCGTGCCCGTCACCATTACGCGCGCAGTAAGGGGCTTCGACGAATGGGGATGGGTGGACAGGGAACTCGAACTCGTACAAAAGGCGGGCGCCAGGGTCCTAACGCTTCAAGACCCCGATTACCCCACGGCCTTGAGGGAGATATGCGACCCGCCGCTTATCCTCTACGCGAAGGGAAACCTCGATTATGGAAAGACCCAATCCGCCGTGGCGGTTGTGGGTACAAGGCGTCCCACCCATTACGGCGTCACCATGGCTGAGACCATCTCAAGGGACCTGGCGCTCCGGGGCGTGGTCGTTGTGAGCGGCATGGCCCGGGGGTGCGACACGGCGGCGCACAGAGGGGCGCTAAAGGCTGACGGCGCGACAACGGCCGTTCTCGGCACGGGCATTGATATCGTATATCC
>BTQV01000084.1:0-6286 GCA_036986055.1 Thermodesulfobacteriota bacterium | reverse complement strand
GGGTCGCGCGCGAGAAAACCCTCGGGCCTGTCGTGAACCACCCTGAGCCTCATTACAAGGGTCCTGTAAAAAACAAAGGCCTCTCGAAGCGTATGATAGTCGTCTTCGCCCAAGAGCCCCGCTTTAAAGAGTCTTTTAAGGGCCTTGAGCGTAACAGGCGTCCGGAGCCCCCTTGTCTTTCCGCCCCACTTCAACTGAAGGGCCTGCGCCAAAAACTCGATGTCCACCAGCCCGCCTGAGCCAGTCTTTATATTGTATCTCTTGTGGTTCTCAAGGGCCAGTTCGTCCTCCATGCGCTTTCTTATGCGAAGCATCTCCAAGACGTCTTCTTTTTCAAGGGGTTTGGAGAATATCTCATCGCCGAGTTTTTTTACCACGCCTTTGCCGAGTCCGCTGTCTCCGGCCACGTGACGCGCCCTTATAAACGCCTGCTTCTCCCACACCGCGGCGCCAGCCTTCCGGTAATACCTTAAAAGAGACTCTTCGGTCACGACAAGGGGACCGGCGCTCCCCGAGGGCCGGAGCCTCGTATCCACGTTGAACAAAAAGCCCTCCCTCGTCTTGAGCGTCAAGATGCTTATAATCCTCTGGCAAAGTTTCACGAAAAACTCGTGCGTTGAAATGTTTTTTACGCCGAAGGGCTCGTCAGCGCCCTTTGCCGGTCTGTATACGAAGACGATATCCAGGTCCGAGCCGTAGATAAGTTCCCGCCCGCCCAGTTTCCCCAGGCCCAGCACCGCGAACTCCGCGCCCTCAGGCCGGCCGTAAACCCTTTCCAGTTCTTCGAGGCCGACCCTTATGGCTATTTCGAGACAGGCCTCGGCGAGGAAGGTGAACTGCGTCATGATTTGTGCCGGGGTGATCTTGTCTGAGGCGTCGTTTATCCCGATCCTCAGGACCTCCTGGTTTTTTACGACCCTCAGCGCGTCGAGCCTCTCCTCGTAGTCCTTTCGAGCCTCTAGAACCTCGGAATAAAACTCCTTTAAAAGGGTCTTTTTTGTCTTGTAGGGGACTGAAAGGTCCTCGGAGAGGAGGAGGTCGAGGTTCTCCGGGTGTTCGATAATCTTTCTTGAAAGGAATACGCTCGTGCCGAAGAGATTTAAAAGCTCGGCCGTTACCGGGGGGTTTTCGAGAAGGAGCGAATAAAAGGCCGTGCGCGCGCCGAGCCTCGAGATAAAGGCATCGAGGTGAGTTAGTGCGAGGTCCGGGTCCGGCGCGCCGAGGGCCCTCATGAGAAATACCGGCGCAAGCTTCGTGAACATGACCCTTGCGCCGGGGCTTAAACGCGCGGCCACGGGCCCGTTCCTTAAAACTTCGAGGTTTTTATACGCCGTCCCGCTCTGCTTGAAACCAAGGGCCGAGAGTTTTTTTCGAGCGTCCGCCTCTTTTATGTCAGGGGCGAAGAGTTCCAGTATGTCTTCCGGGACTTCCCTCTCTAATGGTTCCTCGGAGCCGTAGAAGAGGGAGACAAAGATCTCGTGGACCGAGGAAGTGACTTTTTTGTACTCCTCCCGGAATTCTTTAGCGCACCCAAAACCCATCATGCGCGCGACCCTTTCAATCTCTTTCGCCCCCGAAGGTATTGCCTGGGTCTGGCGCGCGTCAACGATCTGAATCCTGTGCTCAAGGTTCCGTAAAAATATGTAAGCCTCCCTGAGTATGGACGCGTCGCTGTCCCTTACAAGGCGCCTCTCCTTTAGCGCCTTTAAGGCGTCAAGGGTGCCCCGTTCCCTTATGCCGGGAATTTTGCCTCCGTGGATAAGTTGCAGGGCCTGGCAGAAAAACTCTATCTCCCTTATGCCGCCCGCGCCGAGCTTTACGTCAACGGTATCGGGGTTGGTTCTCAGAAGGCTCAGGTCTATCTTCTCCTTCATGATTTTAATCTCTTCAATGGACGTAAAGTCCAGGTACCTGCGGTATACAAATGGCCTTATGAGGTTTGAAAATTCCTCGCCGAGGTCCCTCGACCCCGCCACGATGCGGGCCTTTATAAGGGCCGCTCTCTCCCAGGCCTTTCCCCACGACTCGTAATAGACCTCAATGCTCCTGAGAGAATTTACCATGTCGCCGCTCCTGCCGTCGGGCCTCAAGTCAAGGTCTATCCTGAAGACATTGCCTTCGGCGGTGACCTTTGAGATGAGCCTCGTTATCATAACGGCGAGTTTTGAAAAGAACTCGTGAAGGGAGACCTTTTTTAGTGCACCCTCTTTCCCCTCTACCCCCGAGGTCTCGCCCTTGTCTGAAGAGTATATGTACATAATGTCTATGTCCGAGGAGTAGTTTAATTCCCTGCCCCCGAGTTTTCCGAGCCCTATGACAGCCAGGTGCGCTTCCCTGCTCACCCCGTCTTCGTCCGTGAACAGGGGGGCGCCGAATTTGACTTTGAGTTTTTTAACGGAAAAATCATGGGCGACGGTAAGAAAGGCGTCGGCAAGGTCCGATAACTCCCGGGTTATCTCTTCCATGGGGGCAAGGGCCAGGAGGTCCCTTGCGCCGAGCCTCAGGAATTCTTTTTGCCTGTAGAGCCTCAAAGACCTCGAAAGCTCGTCCAGGTCCCCGGCCCCAGCGGTTACTTGCCGGAGTCCGTCGAGAAATTTGACAAAGGATTTTTTTTCCTTGAGGCCGCCCGAGCAAAAGAGCCAATCGAACAATTCGGGCGTTTTAGCGAGTATGGACGAGAGGAAGGGCGATGATCCGGCCAGGGTAACGAGGCGCGCGAGGTTTTTTTTGTCCCCGAGGAAGCGGGCCAAAGACCCCCTGTCCACAGCCTTTATGATCGTTTCAAGGTTGTTTAACGCCGAGTCCGGCGAAGGGGAACTCTTTGCCAGAGTAACGGCAGCTTCGAGCCGGTCTTCGGCAAGGCCGCCGGACAGGAGTTGCAGGTTCTTAAGCGCCCCCGCGGCATGGGAAAAGCCGAGGCCCCTAAGGCGTTCAAGGGCCTCGGCCCTGTCTATCTCCAGGAGTTCAAATGGCACGCCCATTATAATAGCACACCTCTTTTTTTTAAAAAACCCCGTACGCCGGGTTTAAGGCGCCCTGCCCGGGGTTTCTTGACAAAGCGGTATTCGGGGCATAACCTATTAATATACACGCGCGTTCTTTTAACTGATAATATTGATAACAGGGAGATTTTTAAATAATGAGACTCGAAAAGTTCACAATAAAATCCCAGGAGGCCATAGGGGAAGCGCAATCAAAGGCGCAGTCCCTGGGCCATCAGGAGGTAACGGTCGCGCACCTCCTTTTATCCCTCATCGACCAGGAGGGCGGCATAGTAAGGCCCATACTTGAGAGGGTGGGGGCCAACCCGGGCCTTGTAAAGGGCCAGCTCGAAGAGGCGCTTAAAAAAATACCCGTAGTCAGTGGCGCCGGCGCCGAGTCCTACGCCTCCCCGGCGCTAAGGGCCGTCCTGGATATCGCCCTTAAAGAGGCCTCGGCGATGAAGGACTCCTTTGTCTCCACGGAGCACCTCCTTATCGCCATAGTCACCGAGGCCAAGAGCGAGGCCGCCTCCATCCTCGCCTCGCAGGGCGTAACCCGCGAGACGGTCTTGCAGGCCCTTACCTCCATCAGGGGCACCCATAAGGTCACGGACCAGATGCCCGAGGAGAAATACCAGGCCATGGCAAGGTACACGCGCGACCTCGTTGAACTGGCCCGAGCAAACAAACTGGACCCCGTTATCGGAAGGGACGAGGAGATAAGGCGCGTCATACAGGTCCTTTCCCGCCGAACCAAGAACAACCCCGTTCTCATAGGAGAGGCGGGCGTTGGAAAGACCGCCATAGCCGAGGGGCTCGCCCAGAGGATAGTGGCGGGAGACGTGCCCGACACCCTGAAGAACAAAAAGATACTCGCCCTCGACCTCGGGGCCTTAATCGCCGGGGCAAAGTACAGGGGCGAGTTCGAGGACAGGTTGAAGGCCCTACTTAAAGAGATATCCGACGCCGCGGGCTCCGTTGTCCTCTTTATCGACGAACTCCATACGCTCGTCGGCGCTGGGGCCGCCGAAGGCGCCATGGACGCGTCCAATATGCTAAAGCCGGCGCTTGCCCGCGGCGAGCTCCACTGCGTGGGGGCCACCACCCTCGACGAATACAGGAAATATATAGAGAAGGACGCCGCCCTTGCCAGGAGGTTCCAGCCCGTCATGGTGGAAGAGCCCTCTGTGGAAGATACGGTGGCCATACTCCGTGGACTCAAGGAAAAGTACGAGGTCCACCACGGCATAAGGATCTCCGACGCGGCCATAGTGGCCGCGGCCACACTCTCCCACAGGTATATAGCCGACCGCTTTCTCCCGGACAAGGCCATAGACCTTATTGACGAGGCGGCCTCAAGACTCAAGATAGAGCTCGAGAGCATGCCAACCGAGATCGACCAGAAGGAAAGGCGCGCCCTGCAGCTCGAAATCGAAAAGCAGGCACTGGCAAAGGAGAAGGACAAGGCCTCCAAGGAGAGGCTCGAAAAGATAGAAAAGGAACTCGCCGACCTGAGGGAGGAATCCAACAGGCTCAAGGCCCATTGGAAGAACGAAAAGGATGTCATAGGGCGTATAAACAAGATAAAGAAAGAGATAGAGGCGGTAAAGGCCGAGGCCGCCGAGGCCGAAAGGGCCGGGGACCTCGCCAGGGCCGCCGAACTGAAGTACGGCCGGTTGACGGAGTTGAATAAAAGGTTCGAAGAGGAGAATAAAAAACTCCATGAACTTCAGGGCGAGCATAGGATACTCAAGGAAGAGGTCGACGCCGACGATATAGCGGAAGTCGTCTCACGCTGGACGGGCGTGCCCGTATCCAAGATGCTCGAAGGGGAGAGGGAAAAACTCCTCAAGATGGAAGATGAGCTCAAGAAAAGGGTCGTGGGCCAGGACGACGCCCTCGCCGCCGTCGCAGGCTCCGTCAGGAGGGCGCGCGCCGGGCTCCAGGACATAAACCGCCCCATCGGTTCTTTTATATTCCTCGGACCCACGGGCGTTGGAAAGACCGAGACGGCGAGAGCGCTCGCCGAGTTTCTCTTTGACGACGAGAAGGCCATGGTAAGGATAGACATGAGCGAATTCATGGAGAAACACTCGGTGGCGAGGCTCATCGGCGCCCCTCCAGGTTATGTGGGGTACGAGGAGGGGGGTTATCTCACCGAGGCGGTGAGGAGAAGGCCCTATTCGGTCATCCTCTTTGACGAGATAGAAAAGGCCCACCCCGAGGTCTTCAATCTCCTGCTGCAGATACTCGATGACGGCCGCCTTACCGACGGCCACGGCCGCACCGTTGACTTCAGGAATACCGTCATTATCATGACCTCCAACACGGGCAGTTCCTATATATCCGAACTCGGCGAAAAAGACTATGACGAGATTAAAAGCCGCGTCACAGAGGCCCTTCGCGAGACATTCAAGCCCGAGTTCCTCAACAGGATAGATGACATAATAATCTTCCATCCTCTCTCAAGGGATGTGATGAAGCATATCGTCGAGATTCAGATAGGCCGCCTCAAAACCCTCTTGAAAGAGAAGAAGATAGGCGTTACACTTACGGACAACGCAAAGGAGTATCTCGCCGAAGCGGGTTACGACCCTGTCTACGGCGCGCGGTCTCTAAAGAGGCTCCTTCAGAAGGAGATAATAGACCGGCTGGCAATGAAGATACTCGAAGGGGAACTCGCAGAGGACGAGAGCGTTCTCGTCGACTATAAGGACAAGGGGCTCGTCTTTTCAAAGGGGGCCGAAGGTCCGGAATCCGGGCAGGAGAAGTAAAGAGGTTCCTTGACAAAAGCCTGAATATTTAATAAATTCATATAATTATTATAGGCCGGGCTTTTCTTGAACACCCGATTCTTTTTGAAACGTCTAACGCTGGAGAGATAAAAATGGCCCCCTCAGGGTGGGACCCCTATAAAGACCTCCTCTTCCTCCAGGAACGCATGAGCCGCGTCTTTGACGAGGCGGTTATGCATTACGGGGGGGAAGGGCTCTCGAGTTGCACATTTCCCCCGGTAGACATATATGAGACGGACCAGAACATCATACTCAAGGCAGAACTCCCCGGCATAGACTTAAGCGACATCTCCATAGAGGTGAAAGAAAACGTCGTGACGCTGCGCGGCGAGAGAAGGCTGAAGAAAAACCTCTGCGAGGAGAACTTTCACAGGATGGAGCGTTTTTACGGGACCTTTGAGAGAGTATTCTCCCTGCCAAACGTCGTTGACAGGGACTCTGTAAAGGCCGACCTCACCGACGGTGTGCTCAGGATAGCGGTCCCAAAGGTATTGGAGCCGGAAAGCAAGA
>BTQV01000083.1:0-6358 GCA_036986055.1 Thermodesulfobacteriota bacterium | reverse complement strand
GCCTTGTCAACGACCTTCTTTCTCTTTTTCCTGCTCAGGTCCGCGTCAATAAGGACCCTTGTAACGGCCACCGTTGAAAACCTCTCATCCCACTCACTCACCCGCGCCTTCGTTTGCTCTCTAAGCCCTTCGGCGAAGGCCTGTACCTTGAGGGCGGACTGGCCCCGGGTCCCGTCAAGGTTTATGGGGATACCCACAACGACTTCTTCAACGGAATATTCTGAAATCAGCTCCAGGACTTCGGCGTAATCCTTCTTTATACTCTTTCTCTTAATCGTCCTAAGAGGCTGCGCCGTAAAACCGAGTTCATCGCTCAGGGCAACCCCTATGGTCTTTTCACCAACGTCGAGCCCCATTATCCTCATCCTTTAAATATACCTTCAAGGGCCTATTTCTTCAAGGTGTTTCTTGACTTGTGGCCCCTCTTTATATTATCCTTTTGTTGCGCGCAGCTTTTCCACCCCAATCACAAAGAGAAAAAATCTCCGGCGCTTTTAACATGGAGGGGCGGTTAACTCAGCGGTAGAGTGCCACCTTCACACGGTGGAAGCCACAGGTTCGAACCCTGTACCGCCCACCATACCTCTTCTTTTCAAAAACCCACCCGGCCTTCTTTCCCGGCCTCTTTAAATACCTCCTTAATGGATACAGTTTAAAATAATTCCAATATAATATTATTTATTGACACCACACCTTAAAAGTACTATACTTACGCCCAGTCCAGCCCCGGTTTATTCCTCCGTCGACTTAACGCAGCGGCCTGTAAACAAACACTTCAAGTAACGGGTTGAAAAAAAAACTATTTTTTGATATCCTATTGAATACGGCGCGCAGTTGTTACTTTTGATTTACAGCACAGTGTCGAACTCGCCGTATCCTACACCCCGGCGGTTTAATATTTTATGATTGTTTTAAAGGTTTTTTAATCTTTTTGTTGTATCATTAATATTATGGGAATAATTATAGGGAGTGTATTATCATGGGAGTGAGTTATCCTGACATAATAGAAAGAATGAGATGGGCGGGCAAGCTCAAAAACGACTCCGCCGTGGCAAGGGTTCTCGGTGTAACGCCCCAGGCCCTCTCCAATTACAAGAAAAGAGGAGAGATGCCTACCGATCTCGTCCTCAGGTTCGCTGATATCTACGGCCTCTCCGTGGACTGGCTCATAACCGGAAAGGGCGATATGTACAGGCTCGGATACCGTCCTGACGAGGCCGAGGGGGGATACCTCATAGCCGCCGAGAAGGCCGCGTCCTACGGCAAAGAAGGATTTCAGAGGGGCTTTGATGTAGGCACCCTCTCGCCCGATGAGATAATTTATGTGGGGAAACTCCTTAAAATTCTAAGGAGCTCCAACAAAAACACCGCAACAGCCATGAAATACACAGTCGACGCATTCCTTAAAAACCCCGAAGAGGCCGAGCCCTACCACGAGCCTGAAAAAAACCCTGGTTTGGCCCGCTAAAAGACTATCCCCCCCTGCTTTAGATGACTGGGCCCTTCTGCGAACCAAGAGACCCTGAACCAAACAATCAAAAAAATTCGCACCCCCCCCTGCGTTATAAGAAGCACCACCTGCCTGGAGCCAACAACCCCTGCGCCGGCCCGTTAAAAGACTTTTCGCCCCCCCCATGCTTTAGATAACCACATCCTGTCACGAGCCTGAAAAACAAACCCTGCGCCGGCCAATTCAAAAAATCCCTCACCGCAGTAACTTTTCCGCCCTTTGCCGCGGCCTCAAAAAAAGCATGAGCAAGGCAAAAGACCGCCCCCACGTCCTCCTCTGTTGACCAAACCCTTGCTATGTGGTATTTCTAAATCTTCAATTTCCCATAAATAAGAACGGCGCCTTATAAGAATTTTAACCTTATAAAAAATTCGTTACCCCTGTCTCCCATAATGACGAAACTGGATTTTACATTATTTAAACCCTGGAAAAAGGGCAGCGCCGAGGAGCTCTCCGGCCTCTGGGGGCTCGGGCCCGTGGAACTGGGATTTTTGCTCTCGCCGGGCTCCATGACTGAAGCCCTTGAAGTCCGCTTCGGCTCAAAGGTGGGTGTGGAGGTCAAGTTGCGTGGGACTACGACCATTTCAAATGAGACCGCCCGTTTCCTCGACGGAGAGCAGGACGTCCGCGCCATGGAAAGGGGTGTGTGGCTTATCGTAGACAACAAGAGGCTCGTCTACGCCCACTCCCTCATACCCCTTGAGAGCCTTGAGGCACGTCTCCGCAATGTCCTTGAAGAGATGGATACAGAACCCATCGGCAGGGTTCTGAACTCTCACAACATAACCTTTACCAAGAAAAAGATAGAGGTCGGCCTTGTGATGTGCCCCCAAACGGCCCTTGACCTCGATCTGGAGAGGGAGACAATCTTTTTTGCGAGGCGCTACGTCCTTGTGGGGAAAAAAGACGGTGAGGAATCACCCCCCCCTTCCATCAAGGCCGCGATAATTGAGATATTCAATCCACGGCTTGTATCCACCGGCTCAATAACCCTTTGATTTTTTCAAGGGAGAGCCCGGGGCCCGGGGGGTTAAACGGAAAAACCTTTAAACAAGAGGCAGGAGTGAGCACCACGGCCCTTAGCGCGCAAAAACTGACCGCCGTATCAGAGCTTATAAGGCTCCCCAAACAGTACGGCACGCTCCTCGTCCTCTGGCCCACGCTCTGGTCGCTCTTTATAGCCTCGGGCGGGCGGCCTTCTTTAAAGCACCTCCTTATCTTTATCGCGGGCACCTTTCTCATGAGGAGCGCGGGCTGCGCCATAAACGATATCGCCGACAGGAAGTTCGACCCCCTTGTTGAGAGGACGAGTTCAAGGCCTCTTGCAACGGGAAGCCTCACCGTAAAGGAGGCCCTCTTCGTATTCATAGCGCTCAGCTCCATGGCCTTTGTTCTCGTACTCTTTTTAAACCCACTCACCATAATCCTCTCCTTTGTGGGAATAATCCTCGCCAGCGTCTACCCTTTTGTAAAGAGGGTGAGCCACCTGCCCCAGACCTTTCTCGGCATCGCCTTTGGCTGGGGCGCGGTCATGGCCTGGGCCGCGGTAAAAAACACCATCGGGCCGGTGCCCATCCTTATATTCGCGGCAAACATCTTCTGGTCCATGGCCTATGATACGATTTACGCGCTTATGGACATGGACGACGATATCAAGATAGGCGTGAAATCCACGGCCATACTCTTCGGCCGCCGTGTTTATTCCGCCCTGAATATCCTTTACCTGGCATTTTCAATAACCCTCGGTGTTGCGGGCTTCATCATGGGTCTCGGCCCCTTTTATTTCCTCGGCGTGGGTCTCGGCCTCGTCTCTTTCCTCTGGATAGTCCACATGGTGAAAAAAGACCCTGTACGCGCCGTGGCCTTCAGGGGTTTTGTGGCCAACGCCGTGGTGGGCGGATTTATACTCGTATTTATAATCGTGGACATGAACCTCTAATCAGGGACTCGCCGCGTAAATGGATAGAAAAATCAGGGACCTCTCATGATATACAGCGATTTAAGGGGTTTTTTAAAAACCCTCGAAGACAAGGGCATGGTTAAAAGGGTAAAGGTCGCCGTGGACCCGGTGCTCGAGATCTCCGAGATTATGGACAGGCTCGTAAGGAGCGGCGGGCCGGCGGTGGTCTTTGAAAAGGTAAAGGGTTTTAATATGCCCGTTGTGGGAAACCTTTTCGGCACGCGCGAAAGGGTGGCCCAGGGCCTCGGCGTAAAGGAAGAGGAACTCCTGAAGATCGGGGAGTATATAGCGCTCCTTCAGAGACCCGAGCCGCCCGAGGGCCTGTGGGACGCGGTAAAAAAAATACCCTTCCTGGGAAAGGCCTTAACGCTCGGGCCCAAGACCGTTAAAAGCGCAAGTTGCCAGGAGGTGGTAAAGATCGGCCCTGACGCGGACATGTCCTTCCTTCCCATCATAAAATGCTGGCCCGGAGACGCCGGCCCACTCGTCACATGGCCTCTTGTTGTTACAAGAGCGCCAGAGGGCGGCCCTTTCAACGTGGGCGTATACAGGATGCAGTACCTCGACGGAAAGCGCCTTATCATGAGGTGGCTGAGGCACAGGGGCGGCGCAAAGCACATGAGGTTGTGGCAGGATACGGGCAAAAAAATGCCCGTGGCCGTGGCCATAGGGTGCGAGCCCGCAACCACCATAGCCGCTGTGACCCCTGTCCCCGAAGACGTGGGGGAGTTCCACTTCGCGGGGATCTTACGTAAAAAGGCCGTTGAACTCGTTGAATGCAAGACCGTGCCCTTAAAGGTCCCGGCGTCGGCCGAGATAGTACTTGAGGGCGAGATAGGAGAAGATACCGCCCTCGAGGGGCCCTTCGCCGACCACACGGGCTATTACAACAGCGCCGAAAAATTCCCCGTCTTTCATCTGAAGGCCGTAACCCACAGAAGAGACCCCATTTACCTTACTACAATTACGGGAAGGCCCCCCAAGGAGGACGCTGTAATCGGCACTGTGCTTAACAACCTCTATCTCCCATCGCTCAAGATACAGTTCCCGGAGATAGTCGACTTCTCGCTCCCCATGGAGGCGGTCTCATACAGGATAGCCGTAATCTCCATAAAAAAAGAGTACCCGGGCCACGCAAGAAGGATAATGATGGGCCTCTGGGGGGTCTTAAAGCAGTTCATGTACGTGAAATACGTAATAGTCGTTGACGACGACATAGACGTGCACAACTGGAGCGACATTATCTGGGCCGTCTCAACGAGGGTCGACCCCAAAAGGGACACCGTCATAATAGAGAATACGCCCATAGATTATCTCGATTTTTCCTCCCCCCTTGAAAGCCTCGGGAGCAAACTGGGCATCGACGCCACAAACAAGAAACCCCCCGAGGTCTCAAGGGAGTGGGGCGAAACGGTGGAGATGGACAAGGTTATCGCTGACCTTGTGGACGGCCGGTGGAAGGACTATGGAGTAGAATAGTTTTAATTTTCACGAAAGAGCCCTAAAAGACCTTCTGGCGAGGGTTCAACTCCGGCAAAATGACCACCGAAACAGAAAAATTCAATTTTTTCACTTAACATATTAAAACCTTCAGGCGGGTATTTAAGCTCCGGCAATATGACTATCGAATCAGAAAAATTTAACTCTTTTGGCGACGAGTGGTGGGACCCCAAGGGCAAACTCTTCGCGCTGCACAGGATAAACCCGCTGAGGTTCGATTATTTCTCAGACAAGGCCGGTGGTTTCAAGGGCAAGAGGGTCCTCGACATAGGCTGCGGCGGCGGCATACTCTCCGAGAGTTTCAGCAAAGACGGCGCCATTGTAACGGCCATTGACCTCTCGCCCGTCTCAATAGAGGCGGCAAAGAGACACGCCGAGAAATCAAACCTTCAGATAGACTACCGTGTTATCTCGGTAGAGGACCTTTTGAAGGAAACGCATAAAAAATTCGATTGCCTCGTCTGCTCCGAGATGCTCGAGCACGTGGACGACGTCGCCGGTTTTCTGGGTGGGGCGTTAAAGGGGCTCAAAAAGGGAGGCTTCTTTTTCTTCAGCACCATCAACAGGACGCTGAAGGCGAGGGTCTTCGCCATCTATGTGGCCGAGCGCATCCTGGGGATGATCCCCAAAGGCGCCCACGACTTCAAGAGGTTCATAAAGCCTTCGGAACTCGACTCCATACTCAGGGACAACGGCGTAACATTAAAGGATTTAAAGGGCATGACCTACGACCCCCTGAAACTCGATTTCAAGTTATCAGGCGACGTTTCGGTGAATTACCTCGGCTACGGCGTCAAGGACGGGTGATTAGCGGTCGAGCCGGAACCTCTGGACCCTGTGGTTGCCCCAGTCAACGACGTATATATCGCCTTTCCCGCTTACGGCAACGCCCGTGGGGCCCTTGAACTCCCCGGGCCCGGTCCCCTCTTTACCGAAGGCGGTAATGAAAGAACCATTCCCTTCAAAGACCTGAACGCGGTTATTGTAAAAATCGGCCACAAATACCCTGCCCTCCTTGTCCACGGCTATGCCTGAGGCCACCCTGAACCTCCCCCTCCAAAAACCCATGCCGCCCCACTGTGTTATGTATTCGCCCTCTGCGGTAAAGACCTGAACCCTGTTGTTGTAGGAGTCAGAGACAAATACCGTGGCGCCGGGGCCTGCCGCGATCTTGGCGGGATAGTAAAAAAAACCCGGACTATCACCTGAAAAGATAGGAAATAGGATGGATTTGAGGTTATTGACCTTTTGTTTCCTTCCCCACTTTAAAATAAACGTGCCGTCGCCCTTGAATTTCTGGACCCTGTGGTTGTAAAGGTCAACCACATAGACAAGGCCTTTGGAATCAACTGTAATATCCGAGGGTGAATCGAACTCGCCCGGAGCTT
>BTQV01000082.1:0-6401 GCA_036986055.1 Thermodesulfobacteriota bacterium | reverse complement strand
GGCGAAGCAAAAACGATTTTACAAACAATATCGATTACGGTGAGTATTGCCGGGCAACGACGGAGACGAACTCAGCAGAATTAAAATGACCGGCGGCGCGATAACTAAATGTTAACAATTTTCAACCATCTGTCAAGCATCTATAGCCCCAATTGATGAATTTTCTGTTAAATTTATTTTTCCAGCTCCGGCGCCCCCTCACCTGTTGAAAAAAAGGCCGGTTTGGTTTATCTTTAATACCTGGAAAAAAACCGGAGGTCTTGATATATGGGATTTTCAAGAGTAAAAAAACTATCCGTTGCGTTAATAATATTCGCTCTCCTCGCTGTTGCCGTTAATGCTCGTGCCGGAGAGGAGGATGTCTTCAGGGGCACTCTGCCAGACGGCATGACCGTGCTCGTAAAAGAGGTACATTCAGCGCCCGTTGCGGCGCTCCAGATGTGGGTAAGGGTTGGAAGCGCCGACGAGCCCCCGGAAAAGGCGGGCATCTCCCATGTATTCGAGCATATGCTCTTCAAGGGCACCAAGAAGATGAAGGTGGGCGAGATGGCCAGGATAATAGAGTCGGTTGGCGGGGACATCAACGCGTATACGTCCTTTGACAACACGGTCTATCACTTGGTCGTGCCTTCGAGGAGTTTTTCAACGGGCCTTGCCGTGCTCGGCGACGCCGTTCAGAATTCGTCATTCGACCCTGAGGAGCTCAGAAAGGAACTCGAGGTAATCATCGAAGAGATAAGGATGAACGAGGACAGCCCCGTAAGGACCCTCTATAAAAGAATATTCGCAAAGTCCTTTGTAAAACATCCCTATGGCAGGCCCGTAATTGGCACGATGAAGACGGTCCGGAGCCTCACGAGGGAGGACATCCTCAAGGTCTTCAAGACATGGTACGTACCAAACAACATGACCCTTGTAATAGTGGGCGATGTAAAGGCCTCCGAGGCATTTGAGGCGGCAAAGTCCCTCTTCGCCGGCTTTAAAAAGGGAGTTGACCCCCATAAGAAGAGGGCTATAGAGCCGGTCCAGACCACACCCAGGACCGCTTTGCTCTCCAGGGACATAAATGAGACCTATATGGGGATGGCCTTCCATATACCGGAGCTCAAAGACCGGGACACCTATGCCATTGACATGCTATCGAGCATCCTCGCCGACGGCGTGACTTCACGGCTGTATAAAGCGCTAAAGATCGACTCACAGATAGTCCACGGTGTCTCGGCCTATGCCATGAGCCTCAAGGACCCCGGCCTCTTCCTTGTAAACGCCACGCTTGAGTCCAAAAAGGCAGGCAAGGCCGTTAAGGAGATTGTCTATGAAATCGGCAGGCTCGGCGCCGAGGGCCCCAACCCCGAGGAGATGGAAAGGGCGAGGACAGGGCTTGAGTCGAGCTTTATATACTCAAGGGAGACGATGGAAGGCACGGCCCGTACGCTGGGCTATTACCAGACCATAGCCGGTGATTACAAGTACGAAAAAGAATACCTCGACGGGATTAAGGGCGTGACAGCCGGGGATGTCAAAGAGGCGGCAAAAAAATATTTTACCCGCCGGAACATGACCATGGCCCTCATAACACCTGAAAAGGAGAAGACCGCAGTGAGCACGGCTTTATTGGAGAATGCCGCCTTAGCCGGGTTCAAAAAGGCGGAGAAGTTCGCTGATAAATTGAAAGTGAAAAAAGATATTCGGAAGGTCAAACTCCCCAATGGCATGACCCTCATCATAAAGGAGGTGCGCACAAACCCCACTGTGGCCATGTACGCGGCCTTTCCAGGGGGACTCAGGCAGGAGAACGCCGAGGATAACGGCATCGGAAATTTCACCGCCGCCATGCTTACCCGTGGCACGAAGACTCGCTCAAGAGAGGAGATCGCAAGGGAAGTCGAGTCAATGGCCGGGTCCCTGGGCGGCTTTTCCGGGCGTAACTCAACGGGGGTGACGGCCGGGTTCCTCTCAAGGGACTTTGACAGGGGCCTGAAGATTTACGCCGATGTCATAAAAAACCCCGTCTTCCCGGACAAGGAAATAGAACTCCTCCGTAAGGACATCCTCGCCGGCATAAAGAGGAGCGAGGACAATGTGCCCTCCTATACCTTCAAACTGCTTTTAAAGACTCTTTACAACGGCCACCCCTATGGAATGCCCGTAAGCGGAACGATTGAGACGGTAAAGCGCATTAAACGCTCCGACATGGAGGAGCATTACAGAAAGCTCTTTACGCCCTCCACGATGGTGCTCACCGTCGTCGGGGACGTGGACTCCGATTACGTGGAAGAGAAGGTACGCGAGGCCTTCGGTGATTTCAGAAGAAAGGCTGTTAAGCTCCCCTCGCCGCCTCCCGTCAAAAAACCCTCTTCCGTAAGGAAGACAGGCGAGATTAAGGATAAGGCGCAGACGAACATAGCCCTGGGTTTTCTCGGCACGACCATAGGCAGCGAGGATAGTTACCCGCTCACAGTGCTCTCGGAAGTGCTCTCGGGCCAGGGCGGAAGGCTCTTTCTGAGATTGAGGGACAAAAAGAGCCTCGCCTATTCGGTGAGCGCCTTTTTAAGGGACGGTGTGGACCCGGGGTTCTTCGGTCTCTACATAGCCTCGGCCCCTCAAAAGAAGGACGAGGCACTGAAGGGTCTCATCGATGAGATAAAGAGAATAAGGAATGAGAAGGTCACAAAGGCGGAACTCAACAGGGCCAAGAATTACATAACGGGCAACTATGAGATAAACCTTCAGTCCGCGTCAAGCCAGTCCTCTGACATGGCCAACCACGAACTCTACGGACTGGGATATGATTTCTACAGGAAGTACCCGGAAAAGATAAACTCCGTCACGGCCGACGACGTCCTGCGGGTGGCGAAAAAATATCTGGACCTCAAGAGCTACGCCATATCCGTGGTGGGCCCTCAAACGGAGAAGAGTGAATAAAGGGGCTAAGAGGCCCACCTTGTCGAGGACCTTGTCATGGAAAAGATGATGAGCGTTGCGGCGGCAAGGATATAGCTCAGGAGCCCCGCTTGGAGGGTCGCGGTAAAACCGAACCCTATGGACATGGAAACACTCAAGACCGACGCGACGACGCTCATCGCCCCGTTCGCGGCCCAGAGCCAGGGCGTAAGCTCGCTGAAATGCCTCGATGCTATGGACATGCCGAAGGGGAAAGGCATGCCCATTAAAAAGCCCAGCGGCATGAGGAAAAGAAGCGACACACCAATCCTCGTATAGATTCCCGCCTGCTCGAAGTTCTTCAATATCCCGGTCTGCTTGTAAATTATGAATATAAGCACAATAAGGAGCAGGGCCATGAATACCGCTATGACAGCGGGGCCGGGTCTGCGTCCCCTGCCTGTCCAGAGGCCGCTAACCATGGCCCCTATGCCGCTGGAAAAGAGGAGCGCGAATATGACGACGGTTATGGAATAGACGGGATGGCCGAGAAATATTATGAGCCTCTGGAGTTGTCCCATCTCTATGAAAATATATCCGAGGCCGATGGAAGCAAAGAATAGAAGCCCCGACGAGCCCGCAAGGGGCGGTATGGCGCGAAGGCCCCCTGAGAAGAGTACGGGGCCGAAGATAAAGATGACGCTCAGCACGATGCTTACAATCATGAGGACCACAAGCATCTTTACGCCCTTGAGGTTGAACATCTGCTCCTGGAACTGTACGTCCTTTCCAGAGAAGACGTCCTTAAGCCGGAGCATATAGAAGAAGAATGGGCGGTCGTCGGTTGAGGGGCTCAAATCAAGGGCCGTTGTCTTGTAGAACTCCGGGTCGCCGGCGTTCTTTATGACGTCCACGAAGAGGGGTTTTTTATAACCCGCCGGGTTGTAGACGTATTTGAAACGTAGTTTTTCAACGGTGCTGTCCAGGGTCTTTAAATCATCCGCGCTAAAGGGGCGTTTGCCTATGAGTATGGTCGCCGACGGCATGCGACCTCCAACGACCTCGCTCCTTACAATGGCTATGTGAGAACCCGGGTCCTTGACGCCTTCGTTTTTAAGGGTATAGGCGGCGAGGCTTGCGAGCCTTAAGAGCTGGGCCGGATAATCGGGGCTGTACCACCTGTTAAAGGAGAGTATGCCGTCGGGCTTCAAGCGGTCGTAGAATATCTTCCACCCCTCGACGGTATAGAGGCTGTTCTCGGCGAGGGAGAAGGCGCCGGCTGTCGTGGCCGACCACGTGGCTATGCACGACGCCTGTATGATGTCGAACTTCTCGTCCATCCTCGTTATGGCGTTCCGGGCCTCGTCGTTTATAATCCTCACGCCGGGCAGTTTGTCGAGGTGGCCCGTAAAATTCCCGAAGACGTAATTTAGCATCTCTAACGTCCTGTTGTTTATCTCAGCCCCAACGACTTCTTTCTGGCCAAAAACCTTTGCCGCGAGGATGTCCCTGCCGCCGCCAACGCCGATGATAAATACCTTGGCGTCTTTCCTCAAGTAATGGGCGATAGCCGTGACATCGTATTTGAGGTGGTCTACGGCCGCCAGGTCTCCGTTAAAGCCGGTCATGACCGTATTCGAGACACCGTCTATGTCTATCATCCTTTGGGGTATGAGTTTGTCCTTTTTATAGGCCCTGCTCATGCCCCAGCTGTAAGGGTTGTTGGTGTACTTGAGGGGGTAGACCGCTATCCTCGAGAAGGCGTTCCACGACTCCACCTCGGGGACATTGTACCTCGCCTTGACCCACTCCACCCTTACGGGCCTGAAGGTAAAGTTGACGAGCATAAAGGCCGTTAGAGTCAGAAAGACGACGGCCGCCCCGGTCTTCAGGTTCTTGTTCTGAACGAACCTGGAGCCGGCGAAGGTAATCCCACCGAGGGCCGCCAGCGCCCCTGTAAAGAGTATGGCAGTGGGGGCGTCCATGGCGTTCAGCACGGGGAAGACCATAAAGGCGCCCAGGCCTGCGCCTATCAAGTCGGCGGCGTAGACGAGCCCTATGTCCTCGGGGAACCGCGTTATGCAGAGGCATATCACTATGCCGGCGAAGACGAAGGGGAGCGCAATAAAGAGATAGACGACGGCTGTAGCGAAGATACCAACGCCCGTGAGCCTGGGGAAGAAGGGCATGGAAAGGAAGACCATTAAGGCGATATCGACGGTCACGCCGAAGAGGAGGGTATAGACGGCGAGGCGGTCGAAGAGGAGGTCGTCGCGGAAATAATTCTTTCCGAGATAGACGATAATGGCGCCGACGGTAAAACCGAACATTGCAACGGAGATGGCGAAGAAGGCGAAATAATACCATGTGGCGACGCTGAAGACCCTCGTCAGGAGTATCTCGAGCATGAGCGCTGACATGCTTGTGAGGAAAAGTCCTGTAAAGGCGCCTCGTTTAAACATCTACACCTCTCCTTAAATCCCGGTAAGTTAAACAGATACAGATAATAAAAGCAACCGCTGAAATGACCAGCCCTATGACAAACCTGTCGGGAAGATAATAAAACTCCACAATGCTTTTCCCCCTGCCCACCCTTACCCCGCGCACAAGGCCGTTAACCCTTAATACCGTGGTCTTTCGGCCGTTCACCTTCGCCTTCCACCCGGGGTAATAGACATCGGTAAGGACGAGCACCCCTTTTCTATCGGTCTCCGCCTCGATTGTAACCTTATTGGTCTCATACCTTGTAATCCTCGTACTGTATTCAAGCCCCGCGTCCCGTCCGTCCTGTGGCCTGGCAGTCCTATCTTCGAGGACTATCTTTTTTCCCAAATCGAAGCCGGATTCAAAGGCTTTTTTTCTCGCCTCCTCAGAGTTTGAGGCGTAGATAAAATCATCGGCCACAAAGGACCTTTCAAGGGCGCCGGGGTTCTTGAATATCATCACCTCTTTGTTGTAGACGAGGGGGAACCTCTTTATAAACTCATAAAAGACCTCTTCCCCGGGATTAAAGCCGTAACCTGTATCACCGGGGAATATAAAATACTTCACACCCATAAACGAATAGCCCCTCTCCATCTTCAAAAAGTCCTCTTCCACGGGCCTGTCAAAGCGTGTCCCCTTTGTGGGGTCCCCGGGCGTTGTCTCGAAAGTCCTCTCGGGCCTGCCCGTAAACCAGAGCACCGATATCAAGGTCTCGTTCACGTTAACGGCGTGGAGGTATTTTTTCCTGAACTCATGAAATGACATGGGCACGAGCGAGTTTATGTACCTCAGGTCCTCAATGCCCACGGCGCTTGAGAAGTTGGGAAAGAGAACCCCGTACGCGCCCATGACCCTTGCCTGTGAAACCGAGACTTTCTTCTTCACTTTCTGGAGGTAGGGCGGCGGGTCGAAGGGGTCCTGAAAAGAAGGGAAGCCCCGTGGCGAAAGCGTATCGAGGGAAAAGGCGGCTACGAGGAAGATGGCCATGAATACTACCCCGGCTACGGTCTTCCTCATGAAAAAAAGGACTGCCC
>BTQV01000081.1:0-6525 GCA_036986055.1 Thermodesulfobacteriota bacterium | reverse complement strand
TCATGCTTACGGCCATGTCGAATATCCTCTCGGCTATCTCCTCCTTGCTGGCGGGCGGCAGTATCTCCACCTCCCCGTCCCTGTTTATAATGGTCACCTCGTTAACCTCGCTGTCAAGCCCACCGGGGCTGTTGCCCACTACGATATCGAGTTCCTTTTCCTTGAGTTTTTTCCTCGCGTTCTCTTCGAGGTTCTCGGTCTCAAGGGCGAAGCCTATTAAAAACTGACCATCCCTTTTATGTTTCCCCATATATTTCAATACGTCGCCCGTCCTCTCCATATCGATGGTCAAGGCCCTGTCCTCTTTCTTTATCTTTTGGGGAAAGGTTTTTACCGGCCGGTAGTCGGCTATCGCGGCGGCCATGACAACAAGGGTTGACTGGGGAAAATAACTCACAGAGGCGTCGAACATCTCGTCGGCCGTTGAGACACTTACGAAGGTCACGCCCTCGGGCCTTTTAAGGTACGAGGGTCCGCTTATGAGGACCACCTCCGCGCCCCTCCTTCTCGCCACCCGCGCCAGCGCGTAACCCATCCTGCCGGATGAGGCGTTGGAAACGAACCTTATGGGGTCGATATGCTCTCTCGTTGCCCCGGCCGTGACGAGGACCTTTTCGCCCCTCAAGTCCTTTTTGCTGAGCGCCTCTCTGGCGGCTTCCACAACGGCTTCGGGCTCCGCGAGCCTGCCCATGCCCTCGTCACCGCAGGCGAGCTCTCCCTCAGAGGGGCCGGCGAAGAGATAACCGAGGCCCTTTAATTTTTCCACGTTACCACGGACTATGGCGTTCTCCCACATACCTGTATTCATTGAAGGGGCTATGAGTACGGGGATTGTGGCGGCGGCCAGAACCGTGGTAAGGGCGTCGTCGGCTATGCCCGAGGCGACCTTGCCTATTACATTGGCAGTGGCCGGGGCAACGATAATAAGGTCGGACTTCTGGGCGAGTTCTATATGGCTAATATAATCGGCGCCTCCGGACTTGAAGACATCCGTAAAGACTCTCTGGCGCGCAAGAGTAGAGAGGCTGAGCGGCGAGATAAACTCAGTTGCCGCCCGCGTCATGACGGGCAGGACCACGGCCCCCTCCTTAACGAGGAGCCTTGTAAGCTCAAGGGCCTTGTATGCGGAAATGGCCCCTGAAACGCCGAGCACTATCTTTTTATCCTTGAGTATCAACGTACCCCCGTAAAATCGTAGCAATAAAAACTATCCCGCCGCCGCCCCGCCGGAGCCGGTGAGAAATGGGTTAGAACGTCTTTCGTCCCCTACGGTCGTAGCCGGGCCGTGTCCCGGAAATACCCTCACGTCGTCGTCGAGGGAGAGTATCTTAAAATTTATGGAATGGAGGAGCTTTTCCATGGAGCCGCCCTCAAAGTCCGTCCTCCCAACAGAGCCCGCAAAGAGGGTGTCTCCAGTAAAGAGGATCTTTTCTTCTTTCAGGTAAAGGCATACCCCGCCTTCGGTATGTCCCGGCGTATGGAGGACCTCAAGGGTCATGGAGCCGGCGCTAATGTGGGAGCCGTCTGCGAGCATGATGTCGGCGGCGGGTTGAGCAGGGGTCTTTACGCCGAAGAACTCTCCGTGGCTCTCAGCCTCAGAGAGGAGTCCTGCGTCGTCGGGATGTATGGCCAAAGGGCATTTGAAAAAATCCCTTAACGCGCCGTCGCCCCCCACGTGGTCGAAGTGTCCGTGGGTGTTTACGATATACCTGACGCTTAACCCCTGTCTCTCAACGGCCTCTTTTATGAGATCCGTGTCCCCTCCGGGGTCTATTATAAATGCGTCCCTTGACTCGTCCCACAGTATGTAACAGTTTACCTCGAGGGGGCCCACGGGAAGGGTCTGCATTGATACGGCCATCTTTTAATTACCTCGTTATGATTTGGGGGGGGCTTGGCCCCGGTGAAACTTGTCCCGGGGAACAGTTTAACCGAAATCCAGGGGGAGAGGGAAGGATTTTTTGCGCCGGTGCATTAAAGGGCGCGGCCCTGTCAGCTCACAAAAGGGCATCCGCTCTTTTGGAGCCAGATAAAGGCCGTTACCGCTTCTGCCAGGACCTTATCTTACCCGAGTACTTTGAGATCAGGTCTCTCGCCTGTTGCTCGGTGGAGGCCTCGGCCACCACATGGAAGTAGGGGTGGTCCTGGCTCGGATAGGCCGCCACCCAGTTCTTCTTGAAATTTATCCTTATGCCGTCAAGAAGCAGGGTGTCCTTGCCGCCCGAATCCTCGGCGAGCATCCTCATGACAAGGCCCTTGTGCTCAAAGGGGCAGGGCACTCTTTCCTTGAGTATTATGGACGGTGGTATCTCCCTGATGAGTTTATGGAGCGTGGTCTTTTCCTTGGCGAGCATCTCTATAATCTTTACTACGGCGTACATGCCGTCGAATACGGGCTGGAAGGCGGGGAAGATGAACCCGCCCGTGGGCTCGCCCACGAACAAGACGCCCTCGCCGGTGGCCGCCTCCATGAGCCCCCTGGGGCTCGTCTTTGTCCTTGTAACCTCAAAACCGTATGTCTTCGCCATGCTGTCCACGGCCCTCGGCGAGGTCACTGGCACGGCTATCCTGCCCTTAATACCGTCCTTACTGGCGCATTTGAGCGTAAGGAGCGTTATGAGGTTGAGCGAAGTCTCCCCGTCGAGGACCTCGCCCGTCTCGTCTACTATAAATATCTTCTCGCCTCCCGCGTCGAGGAGGAAGCCGATGTCCGCGTCGAGGGACCTTACGATGGTGGAGAGCTGGTGCACGGCCTTGCCGAACTCCTCTTCGGTCCGGGTCGTCTTGGTGCCGTCGAGGTTGGCGTTCAGGGCTATGACGTCGCAGTTGAGACTTCCCAGTATGGCGGGGAATATGCGCGAAGAACTGCCGTAGGAGTAGTCCAGAACTATCTTGGGCGCGGCCTCCCTGATGGTCTCCACGTCAATGGTCGACATAAAACCGTTCTGGTAGTACTCGAAGCCGTGGATGGGGAAGACCATCTCCCCTGTCTCCTCTATGGATACGCGGCGGAAGTCTTCCCTGAAGAAGAGTTTTTCTATGGTCTTTTCATATCCGGGATGGAGGTCGAGCCCCTTATTGTCAAAGAACTTGAGGTCGAGCAGAAGGGGGTCAAAGGGCGACCTCCTCGTATGGATGCCTCCCACCTCGTTGCCGCCTTTTGCGAGGAACCTGCAGACGGGCATGGGGGTGACGCCGTAGTCGTGGACGTTTACGCCCGTGGAGAGTATGCCCGTCATTACGGCCCTGTTTATCATCCTCGAGTTTTTGTGGGCGTCGCGGCTCGTGGAGACGAATACACCCTTTTTAAGGGAGGCGCCGTAGGCCGCCCCCAGCTTGGCGGCGAACTCGGGGCTCAATTCTATATTGGCGAGCCCCGTGACCCCGTAAGTTGAAAAGATGTTCTTGCTCCACTTCTGCCCCCATATGAGGCTCGAAGCGAGTATGGCGTCGTCTTCAACGGTCTTGTGGGGCCAGACCTTGACGTTGGCCTTTACCGTGGCGTTCCTGCCCACACGGCAGTGGTCGCTGACTATGACGCCCTCTGAGAGATGAGCGCCGGCGCCTATTTCGGTATCTCCGGAGATGACGTTCTCCTGGATATATGCGCCGCCTCCCACATGGACGTTGTCCCAGATGACGGAATCTATTATGACCGCGCCCTCTTCGATTACCGTATTGGAGCCTATTATGGAGTTACATATCCTCGTGCCCGCCTCTATCGTACAGTCAGGGCCTATAACGACATTGCCCTCGAGCGTTGCCTTATAATCTATGCGCGAGCCGTCGCCCACCCATACGCCGCCCTGCTCGAGCTCCTCGCCGGGTATATTGACGTGCACCCTGCGTTGGAGTATATCGAGGTTGGCCTGCCTGTACTCCTCGAGGCTCCCCACGTCCTTCCAGTAACCCTCGGCTATATAGCCGTAGATGGGTTTTTTCTTCTCCAGAAGGAGCGGGAACAATTCCTTGCCGAAGTCGAACTCCCCCTGCTCCGGGATGAATTCCAGTATGTCCTCTTCGAGTATGTAGATGCCGGTGTTTATGGTGTCGCTGAAGACCTCGCCCCAGCCCGGCTTTTCAAGGAACCTCGTAATCCTGCCCTTTTCGTCGGTAATGACGATACCGAAGGGCAGAGGGTTCTCCACCCTCGAAAGCACGATAGTCGCCACTGATTTTCTCTTCTTGTGGAACTCGACGGCCTTTTTAAGGTTTATGTCCGTAAGCACGTCGCCGCTTATGACGAGCGTGGTCTCGGGTTTTTTATAACCCCTCATGGCGCTCGCCACGCTGCCGGCCGTTCCGAGGTCCACGGTGGCGGTTATGTAATCCATATTTACGCCGAAAGCCGAGCCGTCGCCGAGGTGGTCGGAGATGTTCTCCGGTTGAAAGTAGAGCAAGGAAATGAGGTCCTTTATGGAATGGTCTTTAAGGAGCTCGATGATATAGTCGATAATCGGCCTGTTCGCCATGGGGACCATGGGCTTGGGGAGGTTGTTCGTAAGGGGGCGGAGCCTGGTGCCGAACCCTCCGGCCATAATTATACACTTCAACGTAAGCCTCCATGGTTGATTCAGGTGTATTTTCAGGGATAAAACCGGTCACACGGCGATGCCCGCGCGCCCATCCCATATAGACATATCCCGCGTCAACAGAATATTGAATTTTCAGGGGAAGTAACTTTTTTAATTCTATCAGCAAAAGTTTACCCCGTCAAGAGAGGGCCTATATATTAAAAAAAACGTCGTTTTTAAGGTATTTTTTGGAGATTTCTTGAATTTTCAGTTTTTCATGCTATAATTGATAGGTGACTTTTTTCCCCTCACGCACTCAACAGACGGAGTTTTAATGAGTTTACTCAAAAAAACCCTCGCCGCCTTCCTGCTCCTTACCTTTGTATTCACCTTCGCCACAAGAGCGTTCGCAGATGAAATGATGGAACGCACCTTGAGGAGCGCCATTTACGGTGGCGTCATAGGCGGGCTCATCGGCTCGGCCGTAGTTCTACTTACAGACAACCCCGACGACCACCTCGCCTTCATCCCCTCAGGCGCGGCTATCGGTATACTCGTTGGTACGGCCTACGGGATAGCAACGAGCGGCGTAATCGAAGGGAGGGCCTTCGGTGAGGTCGAGGACGGGGAGTTTAACCTCAATATCCCTTCCTTAAAGACCTCAAAGACCCTCGATGTAAAGACAAACCAGTATGATGTAGTCCAGTCCGTAGACCTCTTCAAATTCAGATTTTAGTTTTTTTAAAAATTTTTTTGCCTTAATCGCCTGCAAGCCTTCGACGTTGCAGGTTTTTTTGCGTCTTGGGGGGAATAGGGGGGGTGCGAGGCTAAAATTTGGCGGAAGGGGGAGGGAGTCGAACCCACCCGTCCCCGTTAAGGCGACAACAGGTTTTGAAGACCTGCAGGGCCACCGGGCCCTATCCCCTTCCTCGTATCTTTGAAGTATTGGAAGTATTGAATGCAGTATTGAATTTCATGAAAAGGATTTTTTGTATATGCGGGGGGCGGGAAGAAATAAAAAAAAAGACAAGCGCTGTTTGGACAGCTTTCTGCCAATCCGCCGGTCTTTTAGGTTTCCGGGTTCCCTTCCGGGTCTCTCTCCAAGCTGAATCTCCCAGATGTTTGACCCCTTCGGACCGCCGTCACAGCTTTGGCCGCAGTCCATTCGGTCCAGTTGCCTGAAAAACCTCTTTAGGTGGTTTATACGCACCCTGCGGATGAGTTCTACGTAAACCTGTGTTAGTCCAAACAGTGCCTGTTTACATACACCCTATCCTACTTATATTATACCACATATGTGAAATCTTTCAATAGCCTGCGCCCAAACCCAACTCTTTGATTTTCTAATATTTTTGGCAAAAAAAGAGGCATATCAGGAGTGGCGAAGAAGCTCTTTTAAAGGTGGTAGCCCAGAAGAACGGTTCAGGCTTCCGGCATCGCAAAAAGCGGTCGGCTTGCACACCCCGCTCCGGAAGGGCCCCTCCTGGAGCGAACAAACTTATCTTCCCAATCTCCTGATATGCCTTCTAATTATATAATACTATATTTTTCTCAAGTTGTCCACGGGACGGAAACCAAGGGTAGCTTAAAAAATTTTTGGATTGTCCGGGTATTACAAAACGGGTATTACAAAAGGTGTAGACTACTTTTTGGAAGTGGTATTTGTGAGTCCTGCCGGAAAGTTGTGTATTGCTGTTGGCATCGAATAAAAAAAATCAGTCTCCTTTTTTCCTTTGTCGAAAAGGAATATTAGTGACCAAACAATTAAAAAAATACGAGTTTAATGCGGAAGAAATACTTAAGGAGGGAATTGTTCTTTCTACAATTAGAAATGGAAATCAATTTTTACAACCCTTTAAAATTATGCTATTTTTATTTATAGAGGGCGGCCCATGGGCAATAAAATAAATATAACCACCCGGCGCGAAGAAATAGCCGGATTCTGCAAGCGCAACCATATCCGGAAGCTTTCACTTTTCGGCTCTGTCTTACGGGATGACTTCCGTCCGGA
>BTQV01000080.1:0-6552 GCA_036986055.1 Thermodesulfobacteriota bacterium | reverse complement strand
TTGTATGAGCGTTGCGGCAGCAATAAAAAGTTTTTTTTATACACCGTAAAAGTCGTTTCACCCTGAAATAGGTTTTTTGTTCCATGAGCGCTGAAAGGTCACCAAAAAAGATATCCATACTGGGCTCTACCGGCTCCATCGGCAGGAGCACCCTTGATATAGTGAGGAGCCACCCCGACAGGTTCGAGGTGGTGGCCCTTGCCGCCGGCACTAATACCGACCTTCTCAGGGAGCAAATCGAGGAGTTCAAGCCCGGCTATGTGTCGGTCCTCACAGAGGACGGTGCAAAAAGAATTTCGAGGGAACTCGGCATAGAGGTTGGCGCTGGCGTTGAGGGGGCCGTAAGGACGGCCACCTGCGAGGAGGCCGACATGGTGGTATCGGCCATTTCAGGGGCCGCCGGCCTTGTTCCAACCGTAGCGGCCGTCAAGGCCGGCAAGGACATAGCGCTTGCCAACAAGGAGACGCTCGTAATGGCGGGCCCCCTGATTATGGATGATGTAAAAAAGAACGGCGTAAGGCTCATGCCCGTTGACAGCGAGCACAGCGCCATATTCCAGGCCCTTGCCGGACACAACAGCCGCGACGTGAAGCGCATAATACTTACCGCTTCTGGAGGGCCTTTCCTTAACATGCCAGCCGAAAGGCTCGCGGAGGTAACGCCCGAGGAGGCCCTTAACCACCCGAGGTGGTCCATGGGGAGGAAGATT
Organism: Thermodesulfobacteriota bacterium; assembly: GCA_036986055.1. Lineage (GTDB taxonomy): Bacteria > Desulfobacterota > GWC2-55-46 > GWC2-55-46 > JADFVP01 > BTQV01. The sequence goes on along the minus strand of BTQV01000080.1, from coordinate 5,842 downwards.
ACCATAGACTCGGCCACGTTGATGAACAAGGGGTTAGAGGTCATAGAGGCGCACTGGCTCTTCGGCGTGGACGCCGACAGGATTTCCGTATGCATTCATCCTCAAAGTATCGTTCATTCTATGGTAGAATATAAAGACGGCTCCATTGTGGCCCAGCTCGGTTCAACGGACATGAAGGGGCCTATATCCTACGCCCTCTCTTACCCCGAGAGGATAGAGCCCGGCGCAGAGCCGCTCGGCCTTGACGGGTTGAAGCTCGAATTTTTCGAGCCCGAGGCGGGGAAGTTTCCCTGCCTCGCCCTTGCTTACCGGGCCCTTGAGAAAGGGGGCACGGCGCCCACGGTCTTAAACGCCGCCGACGAGGTGGCTGTGGAGATGTTCTTGAACGGCGCCATTGGCTTTACCGATATTTTCAAGGTGATAGAAGAAGTCTTTAACGGCTCGGAGATCAGGGGCGCTGATAGTATCGAGGACCTCTTGAAGGCGGACAGAAGGGCGAGAAGGACGGCCGTGGAGGCGGCAAGGGCCTTTGCCTGAGTCTTTATATCTATTGAAAAACGATTTTATATTATGATGACAACGTTAATCTCATTCCTCATAGTACTCGGTCTCCTAATATTCATACATGAACTGGGGCACTTCGCCGTGGCGAAGCTCGCCGGCGTGGGGGTGGAAAAATTCTCCCTCGGCTTCGGCCCCAAGATTATCGGTTTTACCAGGGGCGAGACAGAGTACATGATTTCCCTTCTTCCGCTCGGCGGGTACGTAAAGATGGTGGGCGAGTCTCCCGACGAGGAGATCTCTCCCGAGCTGAGGGAAAAATCCTTTACGCACAAGCCCGTACTGTGGCGTGCCGCCATTGTGGGCGCCGGGCCGGTGATGAACCTCATCCTCGCCTTTGTGCTCCTGCCCGTAATATTCATGATGGGCACATATATCCCGGCTTACCTTGAGCAGAGGCCCGAGGTGGGCTATGTAATACCCGATAAGCCCGCGGCAAAGGCCGGTATAAAGAAAGGCGATATCATAAGGTCCCTTGACGAGAAGAAAGTCAGTAACTGGGAAGACCTCATCTCGTCACTGTCTCTCACCTCGAAAAAGACCCTGAAAGTTGACCTTGAGAGGGGCGGGAAGACCATAGAGACGGAGCTCAAGCCTGTGAGCGACGAAGCCGGGATGGGGGACGTTGGCATATTGCCCCCCATGAGGCCCGTTATAGGCGGACTCTCACCGGGCTACCCGGCCAGGGAGGCGGGCCTTGAAGAGGGGGATGTCATCGTCGCCGTAAACGGCCACGAGATAACCCACTGGGTCGAACTCGAGGGGCTCGTCAGCAAGGACGGCTCGCCCAAGGTCTTTACCATAAAGAGGGGTGATGCGGTCTTCAAGGTGAAGATAACCCCGAAGGCGAGGGAGGGCACGGACAGGTTCCTCATAGGGGTTAACAGGAAAGAGGACCGTATCTTCAGGAGTTACGGTTTTGTCGAGTCCGTGGGCAAGGGTTTTACCTCGTCCGTGGATATGACGTGGAAACTTTTTGTCGTAATCAAGGGTCTTGTCGTTGGTCAGTACTCGTTAAAGACCCTGGGCGGGCCTATTATGATAGCCCAGGTGGCCGGACAGGCGGCCAAGGACAGTGTCGCCGACCTGCTTCTCCTGGTGGCGTTTTTGAGCCTTCAACTTGGGATAATCAACCTCTTTCCCATACCGGTACTGGACGGCGGGCATATAATGTTCTTCATATACGAGGCTGTAAAGGGAAAACCCATGAACGAAAGGCTCATGGTTATAGCGCAGCAGATAGGCATAGCGCTCATCATAACCCTCATGATACTCGTTACCTATAACGACATCTTTCGAATAATCGGCTGAGCGGAGGCCCGCGGGACGCGGGGTGAGAGGGCGGCCCGGCAGAGGGCCCCTCATAAAGACCTGTGGGCACGGGATGGACCTTAAAGGGGAAGAAGAAAAAATACTCGCTATAGACGCCTCCACCAGGTCGGGGTCTGTAGCGCTCTTTTACGGCCCGGCCTTTATCGCCGAAACCACGGTCGCCGATGTGGGCACTCACGCCGACTGGCTCATGAAGGCCGTAGCCTCTCTGCTTGAAGATACCGCGACGCCGGTAAAGGAAATAAATCTATTCGCTTACACCCAAGGCCCGGGCTCGTTTACGGGCCTGAGGGTCGGCGTAAGTACGATAAAGGGGCTCGCCTGGGCGGCCCAAAGGCCCGTTGCAGGGGTCTCCACCCTTGAGACACTCGCCTATAACGCGAGGTATTCCCCATATCCGCTTTGCCCGGTCCTTGACGCGAGAAAGGGCGAGGTCTATACGGCCCTTTACAGGTTTTCAGGCGAAAGTGCCGAGACGCTTGTGCCTGACTCGGCCCTGACGCCGGAGGCGCTTATAAAGGTTTTAAGGGATGGCGGGTATGCGGACGGCCCTGTTGTCTTCCTTGGAAGCGGCCTTGACGTTTATTCGGATTTGATTAAAGACAATCTGAGCAACGCCGTCTTCGCGCCTGCCCACCTCTGGCATGTAAGGGCGTCGAACATAGCGCTCATCGCGCGTCACAAGGGGCTCGCGGGTCTTTCTCCGGGGGAGGCGAAGCCCTTTTATCTCAGAAAATCAGAGGCAGAGATTAAAAGAAAAAAGGCGCTCTCAGGCGCGTGAGGCCGCCCCTGGTTAGTGGGGCTCGATTATTTGACAAGACTTTGCCGTTAGGCTAATATTAACTTTACATTGTTGATAACATTCAAAAATCCCATATAAAGGTTTTTTATTTATTAGACCAAGACAAGGAGGGCTTATGGCAAATCAGGATGAGATAGTGGAGAAGTTGCTCAACGAGGACGAGGCCTTCAAAAAAGCCTATACCTCTCACAGCGAGTTTCAGAAAAAGGTCAATGCGTTGGAAAAAAAGCCCCATCTCAGCGCCGCCGAGACCCTGGAAAAGAAGAGGCTGAAGAAGTTGAAACTCGCCTTCAAGGACGAGATGGAAAAGATAATCTCACAACACAGGCTCGGCGCGTCTTAAGGCTCTTGCAGTTGATTTTTGCGGAAAGTTTTTGGTTTAAATAATGACACAGAGAAGCGACAGGATTAAAAAGGGGCTCGAAAGGGTTCCTCACAGGGCGTTGCTGTATGCGACGGGGCTCTCCGAAGGGGAGATGAAAAAACCCTTTATCGGCATCGCGTCGAGTTTTACGGACCTCATACCCGGCCACATAGGGATGAGGGACATGGAGAGGTTTATTGAAAAGGGCGTGCATACCGGGGGCGGCCATCCCTTTTTATTCGGCCTACCCGGGGTATGCGACGGCATAGCCATGGGGCACAGGGGCATGCATTATTCTCTGCCCATAAGGGACCTCATAGCAGATATGGTGGAGAGCGTGGCCGAGGGGCACGCCCTTGACGGTTTGGTATTTCTTACAAATTGCGACAAGATTACACCTGGCATGCTCATGGCCGCGGCGAGGCTCGATATTCCGGCTATCGTCGTTACTGCCGGGCCCATGTTGACGGGACGATACAGGGGCAGGAGGACGTCCTTTATCAGGGACACCTTCGAGGCCATGGGGAGGTTCCGTACGGGAGAGATATCCGGTGCGGAGTTGGCCGCGTGCGAGCTTGGGGCATGTCCAGGGGCCGGCTCCTGTCAGGGGCTCTATACGGCCAACACCATGAATTGTCTTACCGAGGTCATGGGCCTGAGCCTGCCTTTGTGCGGCACGGCTTTGGCCGGCTCCTCGGAGAAGCGCCGTATTGCCTTTGCCAGCGGCGAGAGGATCGTGGAACTGGTCGAGAAGAATATCACGCCGGGAAAGATTCTCACCCGGGCGGCCTTTGAAAACGCCATAAGGGTGGACCTCGCGCTTGGCGGCTCAACGAACACGGTATTGCATCTCCTCGCCGTAGCCCATGAGGCGGGGGTGAGGCTCCCTCTTGAGCTCTTTGATAAGATAAGCAAGACCACGCCCCATATAACCTCTCTTGAGCCTGTGGGTAAATATTACATGGAGGACCTGCACTGGGGCGGCGGTATCCCTGCCGTTATGAAAAGGCTTGAAGGCTCCATAAGGGACAACCCCACCGTCTCGGGCAGACGTGTTAAGGCCATCTTGAAGGACGTGGACTATATAGACGAAGACGTTATAAGGCCCCTTGACAGGGCCTACCACAAGGAGGGCGGCATAGCCATCCTCAAGGGCAATATCGCGCCGCTTGGCGCAGTGGTGAAGCAGTCCGGTGTGAGCGCAAAGATGATGAGGTTTACAGGCCGGGCGCGCGTCTTCGACTCAGAGGAAGCGGCGATGAAGGCCATATTGGGAAAGAGTATAAAGAAAGGCGACTGCGTGGTAATCAGGTACGAGGGGCCCAAGGGAGGGCCAGGTATGCGCGAGATGCTCGCCCCCACTGCGACCCTTATGGGGATGGGGCTCGGCGACAGCGTGGCGCTTCTTACGGACGGAAGGTTTTCAGGCGGCACGAGAGGGCCCTGCATAGGGCACATCTCACCTGAGGCCATGGAAGGTGGTATAATAGCCCTTGTAAAGGAGGGCGACGCCATCCACCTCGATATCCACAGGAGGAGCCTCGAATTGAAGGTCTCCGAAGAGGAGCTGGAAAAGAGAAGGAAGGTCTGGTCCCCTCCGGAGCCCAAGATAAAGAAGGGCTGGCTTTCGAGATACGCGAAGCACGTTACGAGCGCTTATACGGGCGCCGTACTTAAATAATCTTAACGAAGGATATTCAAGAAAATGAAGAAGGCAAAGCCAAAGAGGATGACCGGGGCCGAGATGTTCGTCGAGTGCCTCAAGCTTGAGGGCGTGGAGACCATCTTCGGGTTCCCTGGCGGGGCGGTCCTTCCCATTTACGATGTGCTTTACGACGCGCCATTGGAGCATATACTCGTGCGACACGAGCAGGGCGCGGTGCACATGGCCGACGGATACGCCCGGGCGTCAGGACGCCCCGGCGTCGTGCTCGTTACCTCGGGCCCGGGGGCCACGAATACCGTTACGGGCATAGCCACGGCTTACATGGACTCCATACCCATGGTCGTCTTCACCGGGCAGGTCCCGACTGCGCTTATCGGCAACGACGCCTTTCAGGAGGCCGACATCGTCGGCATAACAAGGCCGTGTACAAAGCACAACTATCTTGTCAAGGATATAAAGGAACTTCCTACCATAATCAAGGAGGCTTTTTATATCGCAACAACTGGCAGGCCCGGCCCCGTGCTTGTGGACCTCCCCAAGGACATCCTCACCGCAACTGGGAATTTTTCATATCCCGAGAAGGTCTCCATTGAGAGTTATCAGCCCACGTACAGGGGCCACGGTGGACAGATAAAGAAGGCGGTGGACTTTATACTGAAATCAAAGAGGCCGGTCATCTATGCCGGCGGAGGAGTGCTGCTCTCCGACGCCTCGGCGGAATTAAAGGCCTTTGCGGAAAAGCTCGGCATACCAACCACCACGACCCTCATGGGGCTCGGTGGCTTTCCCGGCACGCACCCGCTCTTCATGGGCATGCTGGGCATGCACGGGACTTACTGCGCCAACATGGCCGTAACGGACACGGACTGCCTCATAGCGGTGGGCGCGAGGTTCGACGACAGGGTTACGGGCAAGATAGACGAGTTCGCGCCATACGCCGGCATAATACATATTGACATAGACCCCACCTCCATCAGCAAGAACGTCAGTGTGGATATCCCCATAGTCGGGGACGTGAAGCGTGTCCTACGTGAGATGATAAAGGGCCTGCCGGCGCAAAAGGCCGTCACGGAATACAAGAAGTCCATAAAAGAGTGGAGAGACCAGGTAACGAGTT
>BTQV01000079.1:0-6555 GCA_036986055.1 Thermodesulfobacteriota bacterium | reverse complement strand
TGATGGCGCTTTTAATCCTCGGATGGAAGAACCTCTTGAATAGCATGTCGTAGACGCTGGAATAAGCCGCGTATACCTTTTTTATGCTCTCAACTTCCAATGAGGCTCCGCCTCCGTTACCAGTACCGAAAAAAGGTTTCTTCAAATACGCTTCTTTCTTCAAATGTTCCTCCTGTTATCGAATAATGTCTCTATTAATCTTTTACCCTGAAATTAAAAAAATTTCAACCCTTTGGAGATTTTTACTCACGCGGAGAAGCAATTCCGCCGGCAAAACCTTCACGACCGCCGTTTCAGAGCCTCTTTACGTATACCACAAGGTCGTCCGCCGGCCTGTAAAAACCCCTTATCCGCGCATCTTCGTTAAAGCCGGCCCTTTCGTAAAAACTCCTTGCCGTAAGGTCAACCGCTTCACCCACTACAAGCCGTACCTCTCTGCGGCCAGGTCTATCACCCTGTTTACAAGGTCCGTAAAGGTCATGCCCGCGGCACGCGCCGCCCTGGGAAAACAGGAATTGCGCCGGGGGTCCATCAAGATACCGGGCAACGGGTTTAATTCCAGCACATGGGGTGCGCCGACGGAGTTACACCGTATGTCCACCCTGCACCAGTCCTTTATATCCATAACCCTGCAGGCGTCGAGCGCCGCCTTCTCAAGGCCCACCTTGAGCCTTTCGTTTACAGGGGCGGGGCAGGCGAATATATCAAGGGGGTTTTCCGGGCCGTCGAGCATCCACCTGGCCTCGTAGGAATATATGTGGGTAACGCCCTCGGGCAGCGCCGAATAATCAATCTCCACAATGGGCAGTGCCTCCATCGCCGGGCCGTTGCCAAGTACCGCTATGGTAAATTCCCTTCCCGCAAGATATTCCTCCACGAGTACGGGCTGACGGTAGGTTTGCCTGACGGATAAGACCTTCTCCCTTAGTTGCCTGCTGTCGTGAACGACAGAGTCGTTTCTTATGCCCTTGCTCGACCCCTCGAAGAGGGGTTTTACTATCATGGGGAACCCGAGACAGCGGTCGAGGTCCACATCCCCGTCTTCAATGACCGCGAACCTGGACGTGGGAATGTTGTAGCTTGACAGGAGTTCCTTTGTCCGGGCCTTGTTCAAGCACAAGCCGAGGGTAAGAGGCGCAGAGCCGGTGTATGGTATGCCGAGCATATCCATAATGGCTGGCAACTGTGACTCCCTGGACTCGCCCCTTAACCCCTCGGCCATGTTAAAGACCATCTCCGGGCGAGAGGACCTCAGTTTTTCATAGGCGCCCTCGTCGGCCTCGATCATGACGACCTCTTCGTGGCGTTCGAGTATCGCGTCCCTCACGGACTCAACAGTAACGGGGTCGCCCCACTCGGCGTAAAAATCTTCCGGCAGGCCTTCGCTCTCCCCTACTTCCTTCTTGAGATTATAGGTAAGTCCGACCCTCATATCATCAAGACCGCGCCTTACTGCAGGTTAAAAGGGGCAACTCACGACACCGCCCCGATTAAAGGACAAGGACCGCGGCGGCCACCACCGTGGCGAACTTGCCGTCCTTTCTTACTATGGCCGACTGGGTGATGTTAGTGGTCCTTACTATCTTATCGCTTATCCTGTATATCTCTTTTTTCTCGTCCCATCCGAGGTTCTCGTCGAGTTCTATGCCGAGCGTGGAGGCGAGCATGGCCGCGGCGAGGTCCTCGGCGTAATCTCCGGCAACCGTATCGGTCTGGCCATAGGCATGGTGTTCGCTCAGGTATCCGTATAACTTTTTGTCCACGGGTATGGCGCAGCCCACCGAGGCCGCAAGGAGCCTCCTGGGCTCGTTGCTCGACAGCCTGCTCATGACACAGAAGGTAATTTGACCGGGGGACATGTTTTTAACTCCCTGGGATCTCGGTATTATCTTGCACCCCGGAGGGAATATGGACGAGACCTTGACGAGGTTGCACTTTTCTATGCCGGCGTCCCTCAAAGCCAGTTCAAATGAATGGAGTTCTTCCTTGTGTATGCCCACGCCCTTGGTGAAGAAAATCTTTTTAGGCACCAGTACCATCTTTAACACCCCCCGCAAAAATCAATCAGCATTTCATACCCTCGTTTATATAGGCCATTATCTTGTATACGAGCTTCGCCGCGAGAAAATCCGGCGCCGCCATACCAGGCAGCGGGCTCAACTCCACCACGTCAAAACCCCTTATCGTCCTTTTGGATATAACATTTTTCAATATATTCAGGACCTCGTACCACCCGAGGCCCCCGGGCTCGGGCGTGCCCGTGGCCGGCATTATTGAGGGGTCCAAGACGTCTATGTCCACGGTAATATAGACATCCCCGGTAAGGTCTTTTAATGCCTTCTCGGCCACTTCTTCAGGGGCGGTCCCGCCTGAAATAGGGGACGCGTGGTATGTCTTTATAGTCTTACCTTCGCCTCCCGCCCCTTTTAAAAAACCGGCTTCCGCAAGGCTCATGGACCTTATGCCCACCTGGACTATGGGACATAGCTCGGAAATCCTTCTCGCCACACAGGCGTGGCTGAACGGGGTCCCCTGAAAACTATCTCTCATGTCGGCGTGGGCGTCGAATTGAAGCACGCTCAAATCCGGGTATCTTTCAAGGGCGGCCTTAACCGCCCCGAGAGTTATGGAGTGCTCCCCGCCGAGCACCACGGGTATCTTACCGGCATCGAGAATGACGTCCACCGTGGAGGTTACTTCCTTTATCATCTCCTCAGGGCCTGCCGCCGTGGGCTCCAAAGGCGCAAGCGTCTCTATGCCGGCGGCACAGGGCTCATCGCCCGTCTCCTCGTCATAGAGCTCCATGTGCGTCGAGGCCTCTATAATCGCCCCGGGGCCTCTACGCGCACCCTCTCCGTAAGAGGCGGTAAGGTCGTAGGGTACAGATATGACCGAAAACCTCGGCGCCTTGCCCCTTATATCCTCTTCTGTAAGACCGCCGAAGTTAGACATCTTTACGCGACACTCCGTCTCTTTCCACCCGTCCCCTCAATCGAAGAGCCTTTTCTTCACCCTGTAGGAATTTTTGAAGTCTATCACAGGGAGCGTTCTCTTAAAACCCTTCATCCTCTCGGCAAGGGCCGTAACTATTATAGGCAACGCTATGGTGGCATCGGTGTTTACGGTCACATGCCTCGACTTCTTTGATATCTTGCCCCAGGAGACCGCCTCCTCGAAGGTGCATCCGCTTAACCCGCCCCAATGAGGGGCGTCGGCGGTAATCTGCATGGCGTACTTGTGCCCCTTCACCTTCCTGCACATAAGGTCGGCCGTAACCTCGGTCTGCTGTATGAAGTTCTTGGGCGTTCCGCCGCCGACATAAATGACGCCCGAGTCTTTAGCCGACGCCGCCATATGGGCCGTCTCCTTCACGTCCCCTATGAGGTCGAAGATAAAATGGTCCTTACCATCCTGGAGAGCCAGCGCTATGCCTATGGAGGAGTCGGCAACGGCCGGACAATATACATGCACCCCGGACTTGAAGGCCGAGGTCAGTATGCCGTCGGTCTTCGTCCTCTTTGAAAGGTCGCGCCCCATGAGGGATAAAAACTCCCTCGTAGTGTAGGGCCGCCGGTCAAGACCTCCCGCGAATTCGTAGATATACTTGTCCGAATCATTAAACTCCTCTTCCACGCCGTAGACGTCGTACATCCGGTCAAGGCCAGCGTCCCTCAATTCATTGTCGTCTATGTTGTGGTCGCCCTGCCAATGGCAGCTTCCGAGAGTTTCGTGAATGTCGTGGAAGAGGTTCGCCCCCGTAGAGACGAGACAATCTATGAACCTGTGCTTTATGAGGTATACGAGCACCTCCCTCATGCCAGCCGGGACCATGGCGCCGGCGAGCCCGAAGAAGACCAGGGTCCTTGTCCTTAGCATCTCCTCCCACACGTCAGCGGCGCCCGAGAGGTTCTTGCCCTGAAACCCCGTATCGCCCATCCTCTTTAAAAGGTCGGAGACGCCCTTTCCCGGCCTTATCTTCACGGGTTTGACGGCCTTATTCAGATACCTTTTTCTTTTTTTGAGGTCAAAATGCAATTTGTTCAAACCCCGCCTTTCTCTTGTATTTTCAAAAAATACCCCTTGAGCCCCTACCCTGTTTTTGACGTTTAAATATATTTCTTAAAAGCCTTTATGTCAAGAATTTTACCCCCTGCTCGATCTCTTTTATCCTTAACCCTGGCTTCCTGGCGCCACCCCACTCGTCAAGATAGGGGGAGAAGGCCACGGCGAAGCCGTCCCCCTCAACAGGATGGAGGCGGGCGAGACCAAAGCCGATGGCGCCGGCGGCGCGGCCCTTCTGGGCGAGCCTGAACCTCAAATGCCTTCCTCCCACGACCTCTGTCTTTATTATATTAGCGTCAGGTATGCAAAGGAGCGGCTCGCGGTTGGAGATACCGAAGGGGGCGAGCGTGGCTATCTCCGAGATGAGCCTCAAGTCCACGTCTCCAAGCGTCACCCTGGCATCTACATTTACCTCGGGGACGAGGTCATCTTCGGTAATGGTGCTGTTGATGTATTTTAATAACTCCGACCTGAATCCCTCAACCTTGCCTCTTTCCACGGTAAGTCCCGCGGCGGCCCTGTGCCCCCCGTACTTCTTGAGATGGGCGCTGCAGGCCCTTATCCCCTCGAGTATGCTGAAAGACCTCACCCCCCGTGCCGAGCCCTTGCCCTCTTCGCCTTCCAGGGCTATCATAACCGCGGGCTTTGAAAAACGCTCCACGAGCCTTGAGGCCACTATCCCTATAACACCGGGATGCCATTTTTCGCTCCATAGGACTATGCCCAGGTCGTCGGTACCATCGCCGAGCATGGCGAGGGCTTCCTTAAGGGTGGCCGCCTCTATCTTCTGCCTCGAAGAGTTTTCACTGTCAAGGTTAGCCGCCAGGGCGGCCGCCTCCCTCGCGTCTTCTGAGACAAGGAGTTTAAATGCGACTTCAGCCCGGGAGAGCCTGCCCGCGGCGTTGAGCCTCGGGGCGAGGTGAAAGGCTATATGATAGGCGGCGACCTTTCCGGGCTTTATGCCGGCTACATCCTTTAGCGCTATGAGGCCGGGCCGGGCCGTTGTTTCGAGCACCTTAAGCCCGTGGCGCACGAATACCCTGTTCTCGTCTACAAGGGGCACCATGTCCGAGACAGTGCCTATGGCCACGAGGTCGAGATACCTCTTGAGGTTGGGCACGTCCCCCTTGAAATAACCGGCCTTTCTCAGGCGCATCCTCAGGGCCATGACAAGATTGAAGGCCACCCCCACGCCCGCGAGCCCCTTGAAGGGGAAGGCGCACCCCTTCTGCTTGGGGTTTATAAACGCAGAGGCCGGCGGGTTCTCTTCAGAAGGCTCGTGGTGGTCCGTCACTATGACATCCACACCAAGGTCACGGGCAAAGGCTATTTCCTCGTGGTTGGACGTGCCGCAGTCGGCCGTGATTATAAGGCTTACGCCCGAAGCCTTGAGCGTCTTAACGGCCTCTGCGTTCATCCCGTAACCCTCGCTCATCCTGTCGGGGATGTAACGGCTCACCTCAACCCCTATTTCCCTGAAGAAGAGATAGAGGAGCGCCGTGGACGAAGTTCCATCCACGTCGTAGTCTCCGTAAACGGCCATCTTCTCACCCTTTTCCATGGCCTCGACGATACGGGCCACGCCTTGGTCCATACCCTTCAACAGATAGGGGTCATGGAGGCTCTTGAGTTCCGGCCTTAAAAAGGAAAAGGCCGTGTCGCAGTCGACAAGGCCCCTGTTTATAAGCAACTGGGCGGTGAGGGGAAGGATATGGAGCCTCTTTGCAAGCTCATCCTGAAGGGCTTTATTTGCAGGGCTTACCTTCCAGCGTTTTTTCATTTTGGATTAATTGTACGCCTTTAAACCGGTTCCGCGCACGGCATTTTTTTAAGTGAAGCCTCTAACGGCAAAGGTGCTTTTACGGCCGGTTCCCGGGCAACGGCGCTCTGCGCTCAAAGGGGTCTCAAGCTACGGGGCCGTTCATTTACAACGGGACACAAGAGTGCGGCGCCGAGGATTCTATCGGCAAAAACCCTTGTTGCCCGCGACTTGAGGATTATGGACAAAAGGGTTTTTATAGACAGGAAAGATTGAAGCCAAATTTATTTTACAGTTAAATAATTTCCAGGTCAAGGATTGATTGTCCGTTTTTCCCAGCCTCATCCCCCTTAAGTGCGTAGTCGAAATCCCCCCCTCTTTCAACACGCCCCCGGAGGACAAGGGCAAAAAAAACCGCGCGGCCCGGGCGGTGCCCGTAACCGGGAAAAAATTCTACCTTAGAAATTCCACCAGTATGGACTCCACCTCGGAAGCTTCGAGATGCTCCTGAAGGAGCGGCACTATGGTGGGGTGGTCCACATCCCCGCATATCTCCTTGTGTATAACGTTTACAAAGGGCCTGACCACATCCGGGTCGAACTGCTTGTTGTTGTTGTTTCTTATTTCGTCTATCGCCTCTTTGAAGGTAAGCCTTGGCCTGTAGGGCCTGTCCGTCGTCATGGCGTCGAAGGCGTCCACAAGGGCCATGACCCTGGCGCCTATGGGTATCTCGG
>BTQV01000078.1:0-6562 GCA_036986055.1 Thermodesulfobacteriota bacterium | reverse complement strand
CCGCCAACATTGAGGAGATAAGGTCGGCCAATGAATGGGGCCTTCTCGACGGCGTCACCACGAACCCCACGCTCGTATCAAGAGAAAAACGCAAATTCGGGGAACTCGTAGAGGAGATATGCTCTATAGTGGACGGTCCGGTAAGTATCGAGGCGGTAAATTCGGACTCAAAAGACCTCGTGGCGGACGCGAGGCGGCTTTCGAAGATACATAAGAACGTGGTAGTAAAGATACCCATGACACTTGAGGGCATAAAGGCCGTCAAGGCGCTTGCGGCAGAAGGGATAAAGACGAACGTAACCCTCGTCTTTTCGCCGCTCCAGGCCCTTATGGCCGCAAAGGCCGGCGCCTCTTACGTGAGCCCATTTGTGGGCAGGCTCGATGACGTCTCGCACACGGGCATGGAGGTAGTGGAGTCCATACTCGACATATTCGACAATTACGCATTCCCCACAGAGGTCATAGTAGCGAGCATAAGAAACCCTCTCCACGTCCTCGACGCGGCCCTCATGGGCGCCCATGTCGCCACCATACCGTTCAGGGTGCTCGAGCAGATATCTAAACACCCGCTTACGGACACGGGCATAGAGCGCTTTTCCAAGGACTGGGATAAGGTGGAGAAGTAGGGGCCTCTTTAAAGAGTAACCCTTAAAGACAGAGAGTAACCCTTAAAGACTGGAGAGGGTAAAGATGATTACCCACATCGTCTTCTTTAAACTCAAAGAACGGAGCGATGAGAATTTAAGAAAGGCCGTCGGTATATTAGAGGCCCTTCAAGGCCGGGTCCCTTCGCTCAAGACCCTCGAAGTGGGGGTGGACGTGGTACGCTCCTCCAGGTCTTACGACATAGCCCTTACAGCTCGCTTCGACTCTCTCGAAGGGCTCGAATCCTACCGCTCCCATCCCGAACACGTAAAGGCGGCCACGTACTTAAGAGGTGTCTCCGAGGCGATAGCGGCCGTTGACTATGAGTCCGAATAAAAGTTATCCGCCCCGGCGCTTAAGATTCATTCAAAGACGCCTTAACGCAAGATCAACCCCTTAAAAGAAAAAAAATGCCTGCCACCAGAAAAAAACCTTCCAGAAAAGAAGTGCTCCAGCTGATGGAAAAGACGGCTCAAAGGCCGCTTTCCTTCATGGAACTCGTCGAAATGCTCGGGGTTACGAGCCGCGAGAGGGCCGCGTTTAAAAGGCTCATAAGAGAGATGGAGGCCGACGGCGCGCTCGTCAAGACGCGTAGAAACAGGTACGGCGTTGTCTCGAAGATGAACCTCGTTACCGGAAAATTAATATGCCACCCCGACGGCTTCGGCTTCGTTGTGCCCGAAGAAGGCGGAGAGGACGTATTCATAGGCCCGAGAAGGTCGCGAGGCGCCATGCACGGAGACACGGTGGTGGCCAGGGTCGAGGGGTATAAAGAAGGGGGCAAGCGCGAAGGCCGTATTATAAGGATAGTAAAGAGGGCGCAAAAGACCATTGTGGGCAGGTTTGAAAAGAGCGCTAAATTCTCCGTCGTCATACCCTCGGACGCGAGGATACTGGACAGGATTATTATCCCCCCCGACGAGACGAAGAACGCGGCCCACGGCGAGATAGTGGTCACCGAGATTACGAGATGGCCCGCAAAGCACATGGCGCCCCTTGGAAGGGTGACAGAGGTGCTGGGAGACCCCGATGACCCTGACGTCGAGGCCGGGGTCATACTTAAGAAGTACGGCCTCCCCCTCGAGTTTCCCCGCGCCGTGGAGGCCGAGGCCAAAAAAGTCCCCCTCACCATCAAGGCGGACGACGTAAAAGCAAGAGTCGATTTAAGGGGCAAAAAAATCCTTACCATAGACGGGGAGACGGCCAAGGACTTCGACGACGCCGTTTGCATAGAAAAAACAGCGACCGGTTTTATACTCTTCGTATCCATAGCCGACGTGAGCCATTACGTAAAGGAAGGCTCTGGTCTCGATACAGAGGCCTACAGGCGGAGTACGAGCGTATATTTTCCTGACCGCTGCGTACCCATGCTCCCTGAAAGGCTCTCTAACGGCATATGCTCACTCAAGCCCGGCGAGGACCGCCTTACGATGACGGCCGAACTCAGGTTCAACAGCCGCGGCGATGTTACCGGCAAGAAATTCTATGAGAGCGTAATAAGGAGCACCGAGCGCCTCACCTATACAAAGGTAAAAAAGATCCTTTCCGGCGAGGACCCGGAGCTTTCCAGAAAATATTCCCATGTAGCCGGGGACTTGAGTCTCATGGAGTCACTCGCCCTTAAACTCATGGAAGGAAGGGCTCGAGAGGGGAGCATAGATTTCGACCTCCCCGAGCCCCAGATTATAATAGACATAGAAGGGCGCGTTGAGGATATAGTGCGTTCCGAAAGGAACATCGCCCACAGGATTATAGAAGAGTTCATGCTCGTCGCCAACAAGTCCGTGGCCGAGGAGTTCTCCTCGAAAAAACTCCCCTTCCTTTACAGGGTGCACGACGCCCCGGACGAGTCGTCCATAGAGGAGTTCCGTGATTTTGTCGCGGGCTTCGGGCTCACCCTCAAGGGCAAGACACCGGCCTCTTTTCAAAAGATAATAAAGGCCGTTGAGGGGAAGCCCGAGGAGCGGCTTATAAACACGCTCATACTAAGGTCCATGAAGCAGGCCCTCTATTCGGAAAAGAACATCGGGCACTTCGGACTCGCCTTTGAACACTACACCCACTTCACCTCTCCCATAAGGAGGTACCCGGACCTTGTGGTGCACCGGCTGCTGAAACTCCTTATCCACGGCAGGTATTCAAAAAAAGAAGAGCGGCGGATGATGGAGATACTACCTTCCATAGCGTCAACCACCTCGACACTTGAACGCAAGGCCATGGAGGCCGAGCGGGAGATAGTGGACCTTAAGAAGGCCCAGTTCATGAAGGACAAGGAGGGTCTCGTCTTTGACGGCCTCATATCCGGCGTCACGGGCTTCGGGTTCTTCGTGGAACTTAAAGAGTACTTCGTGGAAGGCCTTGTGCGCGTCTCGGCGCTCCTTGACGACTACTATATTTTCGATGAAAAAAGGCATATACTTATAGGTGAACACACCAGGAGGATCTTCAGCATCGGAGATTCAATCAGGGTGGTAATAGACAAAGTCGACCTCGGCCGTCGGCGCATTGACCTTGCCCTTGAAGAAAAGCCCGGGGGGCCGGGGAAGAAGAAGGGACGGAGAAGACGCAGATGAAGTCCCTCAAGATACACCTCGCATACAAGAACATAAAGAGGCTCCGCCACATTGTGGCCGTGCTCGTCAGGCACGGGTTTCATCCGCTCATGGAGAGGCTCCACCTCACCAAACTCATATCACTGCCCGGAAGGATTACGGGAAAGAAGATCGCCCGTGAAAAAGAGGCCCTCACCCCTGCGGTGAGGCTCAGGCTTGCCCTTGAGGATCTGGGCCCTACCTTTATAAAGGTGGGTCAAATACTATCCACAAGGCCCGACATACTCCCCGACGAATATATAATAGAACTCCTCAAACTCCAGGACGAGGTGCCCCCCTTCCCTTTCAAGAAGGCGGTAAAGGTCATAGAAAGCGAACTTAAAAGACCCCTTGCCGAGACCTTCTCCAGCGTAGACGAAAAACCCATCGCCGCCGCGTCCATCGCCCAGGTCCACAAGGCCGTCACGGCCGCCGGCGAGGTGGTGGTCATAAAGGTTCAAAGGCCCGGCATAGAAGCCGGCATCGACACGGACATGTCCATACTCCACTACCTCGCAAAGCGCATGGTCCGTCACGTCCCGGAGAGCAAGCGTTATGACCCCGTGGGCATGGTGGAAGAGATGTCCAACATCATAAAGAGGGAACTGGACTTTACGCTCGAGGCGAGCTATACGGGAAGGTTCAAGCAAAACTTCAAGGACGACCCCAGGGTGCTTATCCCCACCGTCTACTGGAATTTAAGCGCGAAGAGGGTCCTCACCATGGAGAGGGTCCGCGGCATAAAGGCGGACCGCGTCAAGACACTTCACAAGCAGTCCATCGATACCGAGAAGGTGACCCACCTTATCGCCGACGTCTTCTTCAAGCAGGTCTTTGACCACGGCCTCTTCCACGGGGACCTCCATCCGGGCAATATATTCGTGATAAACGAGAACAAGATCGCCCTCGTGGACTTCGGCATCGTAGGAAGGATAGACCACGCCATGCAGCATAACCTCGCCGACATCCTCATAAACATGGCGGGCGAGGACTGTGCGGCGCTTACGAAGATCTACATGAGGATGGGCATATTGCCCGAGGATATAGACAAGGCCGCTTTCGAGAGGGAGTACCATGACACACTGCTCTGCTACTTCGGCCGTCCCATCCAATACGTGAGTTTCGGCGAACTCCTCATGGACTACATAAAACTCGCCTCCAGACATAATATAATGCTGCCGAGGGAACTCCTCCTCTTCGACAAATGCCTTATAGAGCTCGAAGGACTCGCAAGGATACTCTTCCCCGAGGCGAGCATCCTCAAGGAGTGCGAGCCCTACGCGAAAAAACTCTTTACCAGGCGCTTCAGCCCCTCCACGGTCATTGAGGAGACCGGTGAGCTTGTGAACGATTACAAGGATTTTTTCAAGGAATTCCCCGCGAGGGCCAACCGGATTATGAAAGACGCCGTTGAGGGCAAGGTGCGGATAGAATTCCTCCACAAGGGCCTTGAGGAGTTCATGGGCGAGATGGACAGGTCCTCAAACCGCCTTACCTTCGGGCTCATAGTCGCCGCACTGGTCATAGCCTCTTCGCTGGTCATCACCTCAGGCGCGGAGCCGAGACTCTTCGGATACCCGGCCCTCGGTGTAATCGGCTTTGTCATCGCCTCGTGCCTGGGGCTATGGCTTGTGATACAGATACTCCGGTCCGGAAAATTCTGACCTTTTATACTTTATAAATGAAAGTCATTAGAACTCTAAACTCCTCCACCAGGAAGAGGGTAAAGGACCCGGTGGTAACGCTGGGAAACTTCGACGGTATACATCTGGGCCACCAGTTGATATTGAAGAAACTCTCTGCAAGGGCCCGGAGGCTCAAGACATCCGCCGTTGTTTATACCTTCGAGCCCCATCCGCTCAAGGTCGTGGCGCCGGCCAAGAGCCCCCCGCTCCTCCTCGACCTGGAAGACAAAAAAACCCTCCTCGAAAGTCTGGGCATCGATTTTCTCGTGCTGGCCCGCTTTACCAGGGGGTTCGCCTCAAAGCACCCGCGGGAGTTCGCCGAAGACATACTTGTAAAAGGCCTCGGCGTGAGGGAGGTATGGGTGGGCGAGGATTTTTCCTTCGGGAGAGGCAGGAGAGGGACGGTTGAGTATTTAAAAGAACTGGGCGAGCGGTACGGGTTCAGGGTATTCGTCATCCCCCCCTATAAAAAAGGCGGCTCCGTGGTGAGCAGTTCGAGGATAAGGGCGCTCGTCTCCGAAGGGGAGGTAAAAAAGGCCGCGGTACTTCTCGCAAGGCCCTACTCAATAAAAGGGAGCGTCGTTGCGGGAAAAGAGATAGGAAAGGTCATTGGCTTTCCCACGGCCAACCTCAAGGTCTCAAGCGAACTCCTTCCAAAGAACGGGGTCTACGCGGTAAGGGCGTCTTTCGACGGGATAAGGTACGACGGCGTCGTCAACATAGGCACGGCCCCCACCTTCGGCGGAAAGAAAAAGACCGTCGAGGTCCATCTCTTTGACTTCAAGGATGATATTTATGGTAAAAAGATGCGTGTGGAATTCATAAAGAGACTGCGGGACGAAAAGCACTTCAAAACAAAAGAAGCCCTCGTCAGGCAGATAAACAGGGATGCCGAGCGCGCCAAAAAGGTTTTCACCCTATAAAGACGCCCCCCTGGGTACAAAGGTACAAAGAGGGTTTTTGGTTCCACAAATTAAAAGGTATCAAAAATGAATATAACGGGTCACACAAAGATAGTGGGCATATTCGGGGACCCCGTGGAGCACTCGGTCTCCCCGGCCATGCACAACGCCGCCTTCGAGAGCCTGGGCCTGGATATGGCCTACATCGCTTTCCGTGTCTTCAAGGAACCCGCAGAGGAACTTAAAAACGCCGTCACGGGCATCCGTGCCATGAACATGCGCGGCATGAACATAACTATCCCCCATAAGGAGCGCGCATTAAAATACCTCGACGAGGTTGACGAACTGGCGCGCGAGATAGGCGCCGTGAATACGGTCATCAACAAAAACGGCGTCCTCGTCGGCTATAACACGGACGGCCCCGGCTATCTATTGAGCCTGAGGGAAGATACAGGCTTCAAGCCCGAAGGCAAGAGTGTCCTGATCCTTGGCGCGGGAGGCGCGTCGCGCGCCATAGTCTATTCAATACTCGCGGCCGGGCCGGCAAAACTGTCCATAGCCAACCGGACCATCGAGAGGGCCGAGGCGCTTAAAGAAGAATTCAGCGCAAAATTCAAAGGCGTCGAGATAAACGTGACAACGCCGGAAGGGGATTTTTTAAGGGAATTCACGAAGAGGGCCGACCTTGTGGTAAACGCCACGTCCATAGGCATGGGCGGCAAAGGCGCAATCGATATAC
>BTQV01000077.1:0-6667 GCA_036986055.1 Thermodesulfobacteriota bacterium | reverse complement strand
GAAATGGGATCGGTCATTGTCATAGGTATACCCCGTTACTCCTCTTCAATAATTCCCCGGCCGCCTACCAGCTCGACTTTGTCACGCCCGGGAGTTCGCCCTTAAGGGCCATGGTGCGCAAACATATGCGGCACATGTCGAACTTCCTGTAATAGGCGCGGGACCTGCCGCAGATGGGGCAGCGGTTATATTCCCTTACCTTGAACTTCTTCGGCCTTGCGGCCTTGGCTATGAGTGATTTCTTTGCCAAAATTCCTCCGCTCTTTGTTCCTGGGTCAGGCGGCAAAAGGCATGCCGAGAGCCTTCAGGAGCGCCTTCGCCTCCTCGTCAGTCGAGGCGGTGGTGCATACGGTTATGTTCATCCCTCTTATCTTGTCTATCTTGTCGTATTCTATCTCAGGGAATATTATCTGCTCCCTGATCCCCACGGTATAATTACCACGGCCGTCGAAGGACTTGTCGCTCAAGCCCCTGAAGTCCCTGATCCTCGGTATGCTGAAGTTCACGAGACGGTCGTAGAACTCGTACATACGCGCGCCCCTGAGGGTTACCATGCACCCTATGGGCATGCCGGCACGGAGTTTGTAGGTGGCTATGGACTTCTTCGCCCTCGTCACAACCGGCTTCTGTCCGGCAATGGTCGTTAAGTCGCGTACCGCCGCGTCAAGCACCTTTATATCCCGCACGGCCTCCCCTACGCCCATGTTTATCACGATCTTTTCAAGCCTCGGCACCATCATGGTGCTGCTGTACTTGAACTCCTTTGCCATTGCAGGCACGACTTCCTTCGAGTACATTTCCTTTAGCCGCGTCATCATCTCTATATAACCTCACCGCACTTTTTACAATACCTTACCTTTTTGCCGCCTTCGAGTATCTTTCTGCCAACCCTTACCGGCCCCTTGCATTTTTCACAGAGTATCATCACGTTGGCTACGGCGATGGGCGCCTCTTTTTCGATTATCCCGCCGTGCTTGTACTTGGCAGAAGGTTTCTGGTGGCGCTTTATCATGTTGAGCTTGTCCACTATTACCGTGGCCTTTTCAGGGTTGAGGCGCGTCACCTTGCCGGTCTTGCCCGCTTCCCTTCCCTTTATCACCATGACCTGGTCGTCTTTTCTTATCTTGAATTTTTTTACAGCCATCTTTCAAATAACCTCGTTAATTCCCATGCTACAGGACCTCTGGCGCCAGAGAGACTATCTTCATGAACCGCTTTGCCCTCAATTCCCTGGCCACGGGCCCGAATATCCTGGTGCCCACGGGCTCGCCGTCCTTGTTTATAATAACAACGGAGTTTTCGTCGAACCTTATATAAGTGCCGTCGCCGCGGCGGGTCTCCTTGGCCGTACGGACCACCACGGCCCTTACAACCTCGCCCTTCTTGACCCTTGAGTCGTAGACGGCCTCTTTCACGCTGACGATAATAATATCGCCGATGCGCGCCGTCATCTTGTTAGAGGCCCCCACCACCCTTATGCACGAGACCTTCTTGGCGCCCGAATTGTCGGCAACGCCCATTACCGTCTGCATCTGGATCATTTCGCCTTCTCCAGTATCTCCTTAACGCGCCACCTCTTCATCTTGCTCAGGGGGCGGGTCTCCACTATCATAACCTTGTCGCCGAAGCCGCACTCGTTCTTTTCGTCGTGGGCCGTGTACTTGACCCTCTTCTTCATGTACTTGCCGTAAAGGGGGTGCTTGGTGAGACGCTCAACGCCCACAACCACCGTCTTGTCCATCTTCCCCTTCAGAACGTTCCCGATGAAGGTCTTTCTGCTCTTCTTCACCTCTGCCATTTAAGCCCCCTTCTCCTTCTCTGCCAGGATGGTCATTACCCTGGCTACATCGCGCTTCAACATACGGAGTTTAATAGGGTTTTCGAGTTGGCCGGAACAGTGCCTCATCCTCAGGCTGAAGAGGTCCTTTTTGAGCCCCTCCACCTTTGCCCTGATATCATCAACGGTCATCTCTCTGATTTCCGCAGGCTTCATCGTCTATCCCCTCTTAACGAACTTTGTCTCTATGGAAAGTTTATGGGCCGCGAGTCTGAAGGCCTCTTTGGCCACGTCCTCGGCCACGCCCTCCATCTCGTATATAATCCTTCCCGGCTTTATAACGGCCACCCAATCCTCAGGGGCGCCCTTGCCGCTGCCCATCCTCGTCTCCGCAGGTTTCTTTGATATGGGCTTGTCTGGGAAGACCCTTATCCAAATCTTCCCGCCCCTTTTTATATGCCTCGTCATGGCGATACGCGCGGCCTCTATCTGCCTCGTCGAGACCCATCCCCGGCCGAGGGCCTTAAGGCCGAAGGAGCCGAAACTGAGCTCCGAGCCCCGCATGGCCGAGCCCCTGCGCTTACCCCTCTGCTGTTTCCTGTGTTTTACCTTCTTGGGCATCAACATAAGCTAACCCTCATTCGCCTGGGACGATTTGTCCCCGGAACTCTTGGATGCCGGCGCCGACTTAAGGGAGGTCTCTCCCTTGTAAATCAGGACCTTCACCCCGATAATACCGTAAGTGGTGCGCGCCTCGGCAAATCCGTAGTCGATATCGGCCCTTAGCGTATGCAAGGGCACGCGGCCTTCTCTATACCATTCGCTGCGCGCTATCTCGGAGCCGCCGAGTCTACCGCCGCATGTTATCTTTATACCCTTGGCCCCCATCCTCATGGCGGAAGTAACCGCCCTCTTCATGGCGCGCCTGAAAGATACTCTCCGGACCAGTTGAAGCGCCACGTTCTCGGAGACAAGCTGTGCGTCTGTATCGGGCCTTCTCACTTCCACTATCTCGAGGTTCATCTTCTTGCCCGTAAGCCCCGTCAATTGCTTCTTCATTATATCTATCTCGGCGCCGCGCTTGCCTATGACTATGCCCGGCCTCGAGGTTTTTATGATAATGCGGACGCTGTTACTCGTCCTCTCTATCTCTATCTTCGATATACCGGCATGGAAGAGTCTCTTCTTGATAAACTTCCTTATCTTCAGGTCTTCGTGGACGAACCGGGCGTAATCCTTGCCGCCGAACCATCTCGAATCCCAGTCCTTTGATATACCGAGCCTGAAACCTATGGGATGAACCTTTTGACCCAAAAAAACCTCCTTCTGATGCGGCCTTATAATCGGCCGTCTCTACTCGAATATTATTTTTCGTCGAGCACGAGGGTTATGTGGCTGGACCTCTTTCTTATTACAGCGCCCCTGCCCATGGCCCTCGGGCGCATCCTCTTGAGCGTGGGGCCCTGGTCAACGAAAGCTGTCTTTACGTAAAGCCTGTCAACATCGAGGTTGAAAGTATTCTCGGCGTTGGCCACGGCGCTCTTCAATATCTTGCCCACGGTCTTGGCGACCGCCTTCTTCGAGAAGGCGAGTATGGCTAAGGCCTCATCGACCTTCTTGCCCCTGACAAGGTCCACTACAAGACGTGCCTTCTGCGGTGAAACCCTTATATGTTTTGATGTAGCCTTGGCTTCCATAAAACCTACCCTTTCGATCCAGGCACCCTGGCCTTTTTAAGCCCGGTGTGGCCGTGGAACGTCCTCGTGGGGGAAAACTCGCCGAACTTGTGACCCACCATGTTTTCCGTCACGAAGACCGGTATGAACTTCTTCCCGTTGTGAACGGCTATTGTGAGCCCTACCATCTCCGGGGTTATCATGGACCTGCGTGACCAGGTCTTTATAACCCTTTTGGAACCCGACTCTCTCGCCCTTTCCACCTTTTCCTCGAGGTGTCTGTCTATAAAGGGGCCTTTTTTAATGGAACGCAATGTTATCTCCTCCTGCCTCTGCTCTTGCTCCTGGTGACTATGTACTTATCGGAGCCTTTTTTCCTTCTAGTCTTATACCCCTTTGTGGGAACGCCCCAGGGGTTGGTGGGGTGATTGCCTCCCTTGCTCCTCCCCTCGCCGCCGCCGTGCGGGTGGTCGACGGGGTTCATGGCCGTACCCCTTACGTGCGGGAGCTTCCCGAGCCAGCGCCTCCTGCCGGCCTTGCCGTATGTGATGTTCTCATGGTCGATGTTGCCGAGCTGGCCCACCGTGGCGAAACATTCCTGGCGTACGAGCCTCACCTCGTTGGACGGGAGCTTAAGGGTGGCATATGAGCCTTCCTTGGCCATAAGCTGGGCGTAGGCACCGGCGCTCCTTGCGAGCTGACCGCCCTTGCCTATCTTCATCTCTATATTATGCACAAAGGTACCAAGCGGGATGGCCTTCAACGGCAATGCGTTTCCAGGGCTTATCTCAACACCCTTGCCCGCGGTCACGCTGTCCCCGACCCTCAAGTCCTTGGGTGCGAGGATGTAGCGCTTCTCTCCGTCGGCGTAATTCAGGAGCGCGATATTGGCGCTTCTATTGGGGTCGTACTCTATGGACGCCACCTTCGCCGGGATGTCATGCTTGTCCCTCTTGAAGTCTATAACCCTGTAGAGCCTCTTGTGCCCCCCGCCTATCCAGCGGGTGGTGACGCGGCCGAGGTTGTTCCTTCCGCCGGTGCGATTTTTCGTGCGCACAAGCGCCTTCTCAGGCCTTTTTTTAGTAAGGCCGGAAAAATCCACCGTAGTCCTCGTCCTCATCCCCGGTGATGTGGGTTTATATTTCTTTACAGGCATATCTCTTTCTCTTTAAAAATTTTTTATTATGCGCCCTCGAAGAGCTCTATGCGGTCGCCTTCCTTGAGGGTTACGTAGGCCTTTTTCCGCGTGGGGCGGCGGCCCGCAAACTTGCCGAGCCTCTTTATCTTACCGGCCACCCTCTCGGTATTGACGTTCAAGACCTTTACGTTGAATATCTTCTCAATCGCCTCTTTTATATCGCCCTTAACGGCCGCCGGGTCCACCCAGAAGACTACCTTGTTCCCCTCGACGGTCTTCGCCATGCTCTTTTCCGTTATAACGGGCGCTTTTATAATCGAATAAACGTCTTTCATCCCAACATCGCCTCTACTTTTTCAAGGGTGGCACCTGTCATAACGAGATTCTCGTAATTGAGGATATCGAATATGTTTATGCCGCCCAATTTTATTGTCTTGAAATCTTTCAGGTTCCTTAAGCCCAGCGCGAGGTTCTTCTCCCCCTGGTCTATAACCACGAGGGCGGACTTGAGTCCGAGGCCGTTTAAGAACTCCAATGCCTTCTTCGTCTTCGGCTCATCTATCTCAAGTGTATCGATAATCTTTAACGCCGAGTCCCTCAGCTTGAGTCTCAGGGCTGATTTCAGGGCTTCCTTCCTCACCCTCGACGGCACAGAGTAGGAATAATCCCTCGGCTTGGGACCGAAGACAGTGCCACCGTGCCTCCAGAGAGGCGACCTTATGGTGCCAGCGCGCGCCCTGCCGGAACCTTTCTGCCTCCAGGGCTTGGCCCCTC
Organism: Thermodesulfobacteriota bacterium; assembly: GCA_036986055.1. Lineage (GTDB taxonomy): Bacteria > Desulfobacterota > GWC2-55-46 > GWC2-55-46 > JADFVP01 > BTQV01. The sequence goes on along the minus strand of BTQV01000077.1, from coordinate 1,302 downwards.
CGCCCCTTACCTCGCCCCTCGTCTTTGTGCAAGCGGTGCCCCTTCTCCTCCCGGCGAGCTGCATCTTAACGACCTCGTAGAAGAGGTGTTCCCTTACCTCGCCCTCGAAGACGCCTTCCGCCAGATTCAGGCTCGAGATCCTTGTCCCTTTCTTGTCAAGAACATCTATCTCCATTAGGCCTCGCTTTCAGGAGCCGGTTTCTTCTTAAGGGCCCTCTTTATCTTTATGTAGCCGTTAACCGGACCCGGAACAGCCCCTTTTACAAGGAGGAGGTTCTCCTCTTCCCTAATATCCACTATCTCGAGGTTCTGAATGGTAACATCTGTGTTGCCCATATGACCGGCCATCTTAATGCCCTTAAAGACCCTCGAAGGATAGGCGCTCTGCCCTATGGAGCCAGGGGCGCGTCCGTGCATGGAACCGTGGGACGCCGGCCCTCCGTGGAAGCCCCATCTCTTCATGCTCCCCTGAAAGCCTTTTCCCTTGGTCCTGCCAGAGACGTCCACGTAATCCCCGGTCTTGAATACCTCGGAGCACTTGACGACGCTTCCGGCGCTGTAGTTATCGCCCTCGTCGCAGGAGAACTCAGCGATGTGATACAAAGGAGGGGTCTTTGCCTTTGCAAAGACAGCCCTCATGGGCTTTGTGGTCCTCTTCTCCTTCTTCTCGGCGACGCCGAGCTTTACGGCCTCATAACCGTCGCGGCCCTTGACCTTTCTCTGGACGACGTAGCACTTCTCCGCCTTTATCACGGTCACTGGCACCTCTGCGCCGTTTTCAGCGAAGATGTGTGTCATGCCTATCTTTTTTCCGAAAATACCTTCAATCATCTCTATGTAAAATCCTCTACGTGCAATTTTTTTATTACAAAACATCTTCTTGAAGCGTGCCCGTGGGCTCGCCCCATCAATCGAGTCGTATCTCCACGTCAACGCCGGCCGGGAGGTCGAGCTTCATAAGGGCGTCGACGGTGTTCTGCGACGGGTCCATTATGTCCATCAGCCTCTTATGCGTCCTTATCTCGAACTGCTCCCTGCTCTTCTTGTCCACATGCGGGGACCTGAGCACGCAGTACTTGTTGATGCGCGTGGGAAGTGGGATGGGGCCTTTGATGGTAGCACCCGTCCTCTTGGCCGCCTCCACTATCTCCTTTACGGACCTGTCAAGGAGCCTGTAATCGAACGCCTTCAGCCTTATTCTTATCTTTTGACTCTCCAAACCAAACTCCGTCGCTCTCGCTTATATAATTTTTAAAAAAACTTAAGATCCAAGGGTCGTTTTCTTACAAGCGGCCCACTTAA
>BTQV01000076.1:0-6726 GCA_036986055.1 Thermodesulfobacteriota bacterium | reverse complement strand
AGGTTCTGCTCCTTGGCCATCCTTATGGTGACGGGCTCAAAGTCATGGAGGAAGGACGAGCAGCATAGTTCGCGTCCGCAGGGGCCTATGCCGCCGAACATCTTCGCCTCGTCGCGGACCCCGATTTGACGCATCTCTATCCTCGTGTGGAACCTTGAGGCGAGGTCTTTTACCAGCCGCCTGAAGTCCACCCGCGTCTCGGAGGTGAAGTAGAATATGGCCTTGCTCGAATCGAAGAGATATTCCACCCGCACGAGCTTCATGCCCAGGTTATACTGCTCTATCTTCTCCCTGCATGTCCTGAAGGCGTCTTCTTCGCGCTCTGTATTGAACCCGAGCCTCTCCATATCCACATCTTCGGCCTTGCGAACCACTCTCTTCAAGCGGCGCCCCTTCTTTTTCACATCAATCTCCCGTGGAGAAGAGACGACGTTGCCCATTCCGAGCCCCTTGTCAACCTCCACCACGACATAATCCCCGGCGCGCAGTTCAAGACCGTTACTGTCAAAATCATAAACCTTGCAGGCCTTTTTAAACCTGACTCCAACGACCTTCATTATCCACTACCTCATTCTCTTTATGTTTAAAAACCCCTAAACGAGCGCCCCCTTGCGGGCAAGGCCCAGCAGGAGCGACTCCATGACGAGGAGTTTGTTGGCGTAGCGGGGCGGGGTCACGTCATAACGCGCCCTCTCTATCATGTCGAAAGAATCGGCCAGGGCCCTGAACCCCGCCCTCTTCTTTTTTATAAATCCGGTAAGGTCTCCGTTAACCATGAGACCGGTGTTGCCCTCGCTCCAGACCGTTACGTCCCTGCACCATGTCTTCAAAAACTCGAGGATATCCGCAAGGTCTCCCCTCGCCGACAATTCTCCCGCCAGCCCAAGTATCCCCCCGATATCGTCTCCGTCGAGGAGTGCAAGCCTCTCGACGATCTCCCTTCTCTTTTCAATAACCCCGGCCTCGGAGTATTTCAGGGCCGCGGATATGCTGCCGGCACCGAGGCGCGCGGCCACCGAGGCGCCTTCACCAGGTGCTACCCCCCTCTCCCGCAAAAAATCCTTTACAACGGACTCGGAAAGCGGCCTGAAATTTATCCTCTGACACCTTGAGATTATGGTGGGAAGAAGCGTCTCGGGCCTCGGGGTAATTAGCACGATAACAGAATCCCCCGGCGGTTCCTCGAGGGTCTTTAAGAGGGCGTTGGCGGCCCTGGCCTCCATCTTGTCGGCCCCGTCAATGACTGCGACCTTCTTCCCACCGCCCGACTTGTACCTGATGGCGGCCTGCAGTTCCCTGACGCGCCCTATCCTTATAAGGCCGGACTCCGTCCTGACGCCGTCCTTGTCCTCGGGCCCTATGTCAACGAAATTTGGATGAGAGCCCCTGCCAAGGGCGACGCAGTCTTCACAGACCCCGCAGGGGACTTCTTCGCCGATAGTCCCTGCCCGGCAATTGAGCGCACGGGCAAACTCCAGGGCGAGGGTCCTCTTGCCTACGCCCAGCGGCCCGGTAAAGAGGTACGAATGGGCGACCCTGCCGCCGCGCATGGCCTTTTCGAGAATCTCCTTCTCTCTCGCATGTCCTGTAATATTCCTGAAATACATCGACCCTAAAGACCGTTTTTTTCTATGATATCACATATATCGCTGTGTATCGAAAGTATTTCCTTTGTTCCGTCTATGACCATTACCCTCAGTGGTTCGGCCCCGGCTATCTTCAGATACCCATTTCTTACCCTCTCATGAAAGGCAAACTCCTCTTTCTCAAAGCGGTCCTCCTTCGCGCCCGTCTTCTTCGAGATCCTCGAGAAGGCCCTTTTAAGCCCCACGGCCGGGTCCAGGTCTATAAGCAGGGTGAGGTCTGGCACGAGCCCGCCCGTTGCGAGCCTGTTCATGGCATCCACGGCCTTTATCTCAAGCCCCCTTCCGTAACCCTGGTAAGCGATGGTGGAGTCTGTATAGCGGTCGCAAATAACGGTCCTGTCCTTATTGAGAGCCGGCCTTATGACCTTTTCCACCACCTCGGCCCTGCAGGCCTCGTAGAGAAAAAGTTCCGCCATGTGAGAAAGCCCATAGCCCTCTTCGTTCAAGAGTATGGCCCTTATCCTCTCCGCCGCCGCCGTCCCCCCGGGCTCTCTCAATGCGACGGCCTCTATGCCCCTGGCCTCGAAGTATTCCTTCAGCAGCTCCATCTGTGTGGACTTGCCCGAACCCTCCACACCCTCAAGCGTTATAAAAGGCACGTACCTCTCCTTCTCAAAAAAATTTTCTTTATGATATTACAGAAAAACGCCCTGTCAGGCAAGGTTTTATAGCCCCGGTTAAACGCCGGCGCGGCTGAGCTTCTCAATGACCTGGAAAAAAATTTGTTTAAAGGGCGCGGTACCTTGAAAAAAAACCTTTGACATAGGGGGCAGACCTGAAATATCATATAATATGTAGTATACTTACAAATTGACAGAAAGGCGCGTTACCCGAGACCATGGTGCTTATAATCCCCATTTTAATAATGTCGGCCACTGCCGCGGCCTTCTCGTTCTGGCTCTATTTCGAACTCCCGGGTCTTGTGTTTTTCATAGACAACGTCTACGAATTCTGCAACAGCCTTCTCGCGAGATGTATTGATAATTTCCAGATTATAAAGACAGGCTTCTTCTGGTTCGGGGCGGGACTCCTCTTTATCGGACTTGTCAACGCAACGGTCAGGGCGGTCTCCGGCCTGATCCGTACGCGCCGCATGATAAGACGGCTCCCCCTCAAGCATGAGGATAAGCCGCTTGTGCTGATAGACTCGGAGCATGTAAAGACGGCCTTTACCCACGGGTTACTTAAGCCCAGGATATACATATCAAAAGGTCTTCTCACGGCCCTCGACAGGTCGGAACTCAAGGGTGTCTTCCTCCATGAGCTCCACCACAAGAGGAGCCGCGACCCCCTGAGGTTCTTCCTCGCCGCCATAGTGCGGGATGTCTTCTTCTTCGTCCCCGCCTTCAAACACTTTGAAAAGAACTTCAGGCTTGTAAAGGAACAGGACGCTGACAGAAGCAGCGCCTCTCACATGAAGGAACCGGTAAGCCTCGCAAAGGCGCTTTTAAAGGTGGCCGGCTACCACAGCCGCACAGCCCCCGTGTCGTTCAGTAGGGACAGTGGCATGATCGAGACGAGGGTGAGAGGGCTTATAGAAGGTGTGAACGCTCAAGCAACGCTGCCCGGGCTCAAAACACTCCTGTCAAGCCTTGTCATACTCGCGCTCCTTTTACTCTCCCTGTCGGCCCCGCTCAAGGCAAGCGCGCTCACCGTGGAGGAATGCCCGAAAAAAAATTGCTCCGTTGACACCGAAAAAGCTGGGAGCCCCTGCCGGGTTCATTGCGAGAAATCCGAGGTCTGAGATTTTTTCCTGCATACGCCTCGTGGCAGGGAAAAAGTAATTAAAGACTTAAATGATTTCAACAAAACTTGACAAAAAAATTTTTACTGTTATAATAAAAACGCTTTACTCCTGTAAAAATACTGTTTTTACCGTAAAAATTCTTAAAAACAAAACACACCTATAGTTAATACCGCACCACAGACAATTTCAGGTTTACGAGACACAGCTCGACCATCCCATCATAAAAAATTATATCGCTTAAAGACAAAGACCGTAGACTCCACCAAGCGGTAAAATAGACGCCTCTGCCATCGTTGCGACACGAGCAATGCCTCTTCAATGGCCGTGTCCACAGCGACCCCTCAGCCTGAAATAAGACTTTTACTAAAATAGCGCGGCGTAAAAACCAAAGATGTTTGACAGCAAAGGAGGTCTGGTTTATGGCTGAAAAAAGCCCTCATAACAAGATACTCGTAGTCGACGATGAAGAGAGCGTGGGTATAGGCTTGAGTGAGATACTAAAAGACGAGGGGTTCGAAGCCATCTACGTCACCGACGGAACCGCGGCGGTGGACGCCTTCAAGGAGAACGGCTACGACCTCGTTTTTATGGACATCATAATGCCCGGCATGAACGGCCTCGACACATACAGGGAGATAAAGAGACTGAAGTCGGACGCAAAGGTTATACTCTTTACCGGATTTTTCAGAGACGCCGAGGACGTCATATTCCAGGCCGTGAAGGAAGGCATGATCGACGAATTCATAAGAAAGCCCTACTTCGCCGACGAAATAATAAGATCGGCAAGAAAATACTGCGCCTGAATAATTTAATAATATCCTCCACCAGGGCCAATTAGCGCGGCGGGCTCGTTACCGCCACCAGAGGCGATTGCCCTGCCAGGGCCCCTCACCGCACCAAGGCCAATTAGCGCGGCAGAGCCAATTAGCGAAGCGGGGCCCATTACCGAAGCCGGGCCCGTCTCCGGAACCTGGGCAACTCCAAAAACCAGCCACTTTCACCACGCCCGTCACCCTTCACCTCCCCACGGCCAATTACCGTAGCCAGGCTCATCTCCGGAACAAGTCCTTATCCGCGCGTGAGCCCGTTTCCGCCATCCGGGGCAATTACCACCCCTTTTTTTTCTCCGCCATTCCCGCCTATCTCTTTTAATTCTCCGGCAGACTTTTTCCCGTGGCCGGGCTGTGATATACTCGCCTTTGAACCAATCCCTCATTTAACCGGCAGGTTGATAAAAAAACATGAAAGAACGCGTTGTCATATATATGGGCCTCGACGACTTTTTCACAGGCCTTGAAGTGCGGAAAAGTCCGGAACTGAAAGAAAAACCACTTATCGTGTCGGCCGGTCCAAAGGACTCGGAAAGACGGGGCGTCGTCTTCGCCGCCTCGCCTGAGGCTCGCCGCATGGGCGTAAGGGCGGGCATGGAGATGAGAAAAGCCCATAAACTCTGCCCCGGGGCCGTGACCCTGCCGGCCAGCCCCCTCTACTATGAAAGCGAATCAGAGAAGTTTATGGAAATACTACGGTGGTTCAGCCCTCTCGTGGAATCCTTCGGCCCCGGTGAAGCCTTCGTGGAAATCGAAGGCGGGCAGTCCCAGACCCAGTGCAATGGTGAGCCCCTCTTTGAAAAAGGTATAGCCCTCGCCAATGAAATGAAAGAGCGTGTAAAACAAGACCTTGGGCTCGGCTCCTCGGCCGGAGTCGCCCCAAACAAACTCCTTGCAAAGTTGGCCGCGGACTTTAAAAGTCCGGGCGGTCTTTTTATTGTAAGAAAAAACGACGCGGCGAAATTCCTGAACTCCCTGCCGCTGAAAAAACTCCCCTCCCTGGGCCCGGGGATGGAAGCACGCTTGAGGTCCCTCGGCATAAAGTCAATAAGAGACCTTTCCAAAGCCCAACCCCTATTCCTCGAAAAGCTCTTCGGTCCCCGGAGCAAAGTTCTCCATGAACAATCACTTGGGAAAGACACCTCCCCTGTCGTGCCCTTTCACGAGCCGGGGTCCATAACGAGGGAGGCGGTCTTCGTTCAACCAACGGGCGACCTCTCACTTATCAGAGAAACACTCTACGGCCTCACGGAAAACGTCACTTCCCTTCTTAAAGGCTCGGGGGGTAAATGCGGGGCAGTCGCTGTAAAGATAGGGGAGAGCAGTTTCAAGACCCTTGTAAAATCCGGCGACCTGGACCTTGAGACCGACTCCATGAACGATATCTGGGGGGCGGCCAACGCGCTGCTTGAAGAGGCTGAATTTTCAGGGAAGGTACGGCTCGTAGGGGTAAAGGTCTCCCGATTCTACGACGACGCTTAAAGGTCGGAAGGCCTTATTACGCCCTAAAAACCCCGCCGCGTTAAAATTAACCGGCGCTCTTCTTAACACCATCCCCGTCTCCGGTTAACCCCGGGGTGTTGCCGGGCCAGAGCCTCTTTTCCAGTTCTTTAAGAAGTACGCCGAGAGTCGTTGGGTCTTTCGCTGACACGGGTATGGCGCCGAACCTGCGGGAGAGGTTTTTAACCTGTGCGGCGTCTACGAGGTCCGCCTTGTTGAAGACCAGTATCCTCGGTATATCGGAGATGCCGAGCTCATCGAGGAGTCTCTCAACCGTCTCCATCCTCTTCTCGAAATGCGGGTTTGAGATATCAACGAGATGGATGAGCAGGTCCGCGTCCCCCATCTCCTCGAGCGTCGCCTTAAAGGCCTTGAGGAGGTCTTTTGGCAGGTCCCTTATAAACCCCACCGTATCGGTAATAACCGCGTCCCTTTCTCTCGGGAACCTCAGCCTCCTTGACGCGGTGTCGAGGGTGGCGAAAAGTTTGTCCTCCACGGTGGTGGCGCTCTTTGTAAGGGTGTTGAGGAGCGTGGACTTTCCGGCGTTGGTGTATCCCGCTATGGAGACTATGGGTATGCCGCTCTGCGCCCGCTTTCTCCTGCGCTCGAACCTTCCGCGGCTTAAATTTTTCAGTTCCTTCTCAAGGTGCGTTATCCTTTTCTGGACCCTCCGCCTGTCCACCTCTAACTTGGTCTCGCCGGGGCCCCTTCCGCCGATGCCGCCCATGAGCCTTGAGAGCGCCGTGCCCTTTCCCGTAAGTTTGGGTAGGAGGTATTTCAGTTGCGCCAGTTCCACCTGCACCTTGCCGTCCCTCGAGTGGGCCCTCCTTGCGAATATGTCGAGTATGAGTTGCGTCCTGTCAATTACCTTGAGTTCCGTTATCTTGCCCAGTTCCCTCACCTGCGTCGGCGTAAGTTCCTGGTCGAATATGAGCATGGTCGCCTCTTGCTGCAACGCCTTTATGATAATTTCCCTTATCTTGCCCGTGCCCATGAGGTACTT